>DFGW01000107.1 GCA_002372465.1 Butyrivibrio sp. UBA3740 | reverse complement strand
AGAATTTAGTTTTACTATCAAGCCGTTTGCTAGCTGATGACCTGTTAATTAGACATGTTGATGCTACCTGATGATGCGCGATCAGGTACTTATGATGAGGTGGCATTATGATTTATGCAGTTGACTTTGATGGAACACTGAGTATGGGCGAGTGGCCGGCAGTTGGACCGGCTAATGATGACCTGTTTGACTTCCTTATAAGGAAGCAGAGACAGGGAGATAAACTGATACTGTGGACTTGCAGAGCAGGCGAAGCGCTTTCGGATGCGGTTGAATTCTGCAGGGATAAGGGCCTGGAATTTGATGCGGTCAATGACAACCTTCCGGAGATAGTGGAGAAGTACGGCTCAAACTCAAGGAAGATCACCTGTGACGTTTATCTTGATGACAGAGCTGTCCATGTAGATGACTACAGATACTCGGACGAGGTAGATATCAACAGGATAAGCGATGCACTGATCAGATTTGCTGACAGATTCGCCATGGCAGTTTAAGATGGAGATCATCATGGATCCTCGTCTTATATGTTGGAATGCGATGAGGTATCAAGCTGATTCTGCCATGGCCGGCAGAGCTGAGGCTTGAGGTCTGCTAGCTCTGCTCGCGGTTTACGATTATGATACCAAGGGCTACCAGCACCAGTGCAAGGATTCCGTTTATGGAGAAGGCCTCACGGTTTTCTCCCAGGAAAAGAGCTGATAGCAGCACTCCCATTACCGGGTTCATGAAGCCGAAGATTGAGACGCGGCTTACAGGGTTGTGCTTAAGAAGAATGCCCCAGAGAGTGTAGGCTCCGGCGGAGATGAAGCCCATGTAGAGGAGATTGAGACAGCACCCGGCAGAGGAAAAGGTAAGGGTTCCTCCCATTATGAGTCCTATTACAAACAGTACCACGCCTCCAAGGGCAAACTGGTAGCCGCTTAAGATCACAGGATTTTCGTACCTGGAGAATATCTTGATACAGCATCCTGACAGAGCATAGAACAGGGCTGCCAGAAGCATTGCACCTTCTCCTGCAAGGGACAGAGAGCTTTGGTCAGTAAGGATACTTCTTCCGCCAAGGATCATTATGATTCCGGCAAATCCGATCAGACACCCCAATATCTTACGCAGTGTCATCTTCTCAAATCTGAAGGCATAGGCTGCCAGCAGTATTGCGAAGAAGTTTCCGGAGGCATTGATCACTGACCCCCTTACACCTGTGGTGTGAGCCAGTGACATGAAGAAGAAATAATACTGGCCTATAGTCTGGAAAAGAGCCAGTACCAGTATATATTTACAGGAAGTACGAGCTGGGACAAGAACCTTTCCGGAGATAGCTGATCCGAAGACTATGGTCATGAACCCTGCCAGAATAAACCTTGCCCCGGCCAGCATTATCCTGGAGGCTGTATCATCAGGAGCAATACCAAATAGTTCATATGCGATTTTTATGGCAGGTGTCGCACTTCCCCAGAGCACACAGCAGAATAGAGCTGTGGCAAACAGAACAGGAAGTGTAGACCAGATAGCATGTTTTTTCATAGACAGTTTTACCTTAAGGAAATTGATTTTTTCAAATTATACCATATGGAGGAATTGATGGAATTACTTGAATCACTAAGTAAGGCCCAGAGGGAGGCAGTTACATCAACTGAAGGCTATGTGAGGGTTGTTGCAGGAGCAGGAAGTGGCAAGACGAAGGCACTTTCTACCCGATTCGCTTATCTGGTAACTGCGCTGGGCATCATGCCCGGGCATATCCTTTGCGTTACCTTCACCAATAAATCTGCCAATGAGATGAGACAGAGGATACACAGACTGACCGGGGACAATGATACGGGTTATATTAATACCTTCCATGGTTTTTGCGTATCTGTTCTCCAGGAGGATTCCCACGCTGTTCAGTATCCCAAGAACTTCCTGGTGCTGGATAATTCAGATATCGATGACATGCTCAAAATCATTTATGAGGAGCGAGGGCTTTCATTACGAGATATGACCTTCAGCTCTGCAAGAGACATGTTTGAGATCAGGAAGATCTTCGAAGAGCCGGAGTACTATCTGGATATGCTCACCATGCCCTTAGACACCCTTAAGGACAAGTATGACTTGGCCACAGAGGTCAAGGACATCCTTTTTTACGGATACCTCTATCAGGAGAAGAAATGCTTTGGCCTTGATTACAATGATCTGATCAAGTTCACGCTCTACATCTTTAAGGAGAACCCGGACATCAGGCTCAAATGGCAAAAGAGACTTGAGTACATAATGATAGATGAGTTCCAGGATATAGACAGTCTCCAGTATGAACTGATGGAGGTTTTGGCCGGTTATCACAAGAACCTTTTTATAGTGGGAGACCCGGATCAGACCATCTACACCTGGAGAGGGGCCAATGTCAAATATCTGATGGAATTTGACAAGAATTTTCCTGACGTTAAGACCATAATGATGAATGACAACTACAGGTCTACGCCTCAGATCCTTAAGGCAGTCAATTCTCTGATTGACAAGAACAGATACAGGATCAAAAAGGACCTTATCCCGACACTGCCGGAAGGCGACAGCGTCCTTTGTCACCTGGCTGCCAATACAGCTGAGGAGGCAGACTGGATAACCGGGGAGATTTTGGCACTTAAAGGCTTTGGGATACCATACAGGGATATGACAATTCTTTACAGGGCTCACTATGTGACCAGAACCGTCGAGGAAGGCCTCATGAAGGAGAAGATTCCTTACACCATCTATTCCGGAGTTCAGTTTTTCGGAAGAGCAGAGATAAAGGATGCGCTGTGTTACCTGCGCATGCTGGTGTACAGGGATGATATATCCTTCAGGCGTATAGCCAATGTACCCAAGAGAAACCTTGGCAAGAGAAGGATGAGCTTTTTGGAGCAATACGCCGGGGAAAAGAACTGTACCCTGTATCAGGCGCTGTATGAGAACCTTGAGCATGAGCTTATTAAGGGAACCAGAGCCGGCAGGTTCATTGACCTTATAGAGAAATTTGCAGACAGCTATGAGGGACTTCCTGTATCGGAGGTACTTTCCAAGATCCTTAATGACAGCGGGTATGAAGAGATGCTAAGGACTGAGGGAGCTCAGGACAAGCTGGATAACCTGGCAGAGCTTAAGCAGTCCATTTTTGAATATGAGACCACCTGCGGAGAAGAGGTGGGGCTTGAAGATTATCTTAAGCATATAGCTCTTTTCACCAATGCAGACTCTGACGCCGGGCAGGAGGACAAGGTCAAGCTGATGACGGTTCATGCTGCCAAGGGTTTAGAGTTCCCCTATGTATTTCTTTGTGGCATGAATGAGGGGATATTCCCGTCAAGGAAGGTCCATACTTTAGAGGGCATGGAGGAAGAGAGGCGCCTAGCCTTTGTTGCCATGACCAGGGCTAAGAAAAGGCTATATATATCAGAAGCAGGAGGAAACACCTTTGAAGGGATACCCAGATACCCATCGAGGTTCATTATGGACATAGACCCGGATTCATTGGAATTTACTGAGAAACCTGACGAAAGGATGATGACATCAATAAGGAAATTCATTGAGAATGACTCAAGACACCTCAAGGGAGCGGAGAAATTAAATCTTCTGGAAAAAGGACAGAGGATAGAACATGCCATTCTTGGGGCAGGAACAGTACTGGATATTAATATGGATGAAGAGAGCTATCTGATCGGGTTTGACGAGATGGATACACCCAGGCAGATCTCTATGAAAGTGAATCTGAAGAAGGTATAAATTGCTCTTCCAAATATTGTCACACTTTGCAGATAATGGTATTATTGACATGATTTTTTGTGTAGTAGTGTGACATATAGGATGGAGTAACTATGCAGGATACGAACAGATACGAGCCATACAAGCACCTTGGGGAAGAGTGCGGCGTTTTTGGAATGTATGATTTTGATGGTGGAGATGTGGCAACCTCCATCTACTATGGCCTTGTCTCTTTGCAGCACAGAGGCCAGGAGAGCTGTGGTATTGCAGTGAGCGATACGGCAGGTCCAAAAGGAAAGGTCCTTAGCTACAAGGATATGGGCCTTGTTAATGAGGCATTCACCTCAGAGGAGCTTGAGAAGCTCAAAGGAGATATAGGTGTTGGTCATGTCCGCTATTCAACAGCCGGAAGCAGCACACGTGAAAATGCTCAGCCTCTTGTTCTAAACTACGTTAAGGGTACCCTGGCGCTTGCGCACAACGGTAACCTTGTCAACGCGCCTGAACTTCGTCATGAACTTTCTTATACTGGCGCAATTTTCCAGACTACAATTGATTCAGAAGTAATAGCATATCATGTTGCAAGGGAAAGGCTTGTTTCCAAATCTGTTGAGGAAGCAGTGGGAAAGGCTATGCTTAAGATTAAAGGAGCATACAGTCTTGTTATCATGTCGCCCCGTAAGCTGATAGGTGCAAGAGATCCATACGGTTTTAAGCCTCTTGTAATAGGAAGGCGTGAGAACTGTTATGTTCTTGCTTCTGAGACCTGTGCGCTGGATACAGTAGGAGCCACTTTCATAAGAGACGTGGAGCCGGGTGAGATAGTAACTATTTCCCCGGAGTATGGGATCAAGTCAGATAAGAGCATGTGTATTGCCAAAGAGAAGCATGCCAGATGCATATTTGAGTTTATTTATTTTGCAAGACCGGACAGCAATATTGACGGAATAAGTGTCTATGATGCAAGAATTGCTGCAGGACGATTCCTTGCCAAGGATTCACCTGTGGATGCAGATATGGTAGTAGGTGTTCCTGAGTCAGGAAACGTGGCAGCCCTTGGATATGCGCTGGAGTCCGGGATACCTTACGGCCAGGCCTTTGTCAAGAACTCCTATATAGGAAGGACCTTCATTAAGCCCAAGCAAAAGAACAGGGAATCCAGTGTTCAGGTCAAGCTAAACGCTTTGAGGAGTGCCGTTGAGGGCAAGAGGATCATCATGATCGATGACTCAATTGTCCGCGGAACCACCTCCGACAGGATAGTAAGGATGCTTCGGGATGCCGGAGCGAAAGAGGTACATATGAGAGTAAGTTCACCACCGTTCCTGTGGCCCTGCTATTTTGGAACCGATGTCCCTGCAAGGGATCAGCTTATAGCTTATAATAGAAATGTAGAAGATATCTGCAAGATAATCGGAGCTGATTCGCTGGCATATCTTGGTATAGAAAGGCTGGAGGAAATGGTTGGCGGTAATCTTGGCATCTGCAAGGGATGTTTTACAGGGAATTACCCCATCGAGCCACCCAAAGAGGATATACGCGGGGATTTTGAGCGATAAATGGAATGAGTAAACACAGCAT
>DFGW01000141.1 GCA_002372465.1 Butyrivibrio sp. UBA3740 | reverse complement strand
TAACGTATCAGCTAAGGACCTTGGTACAGGCAAGGAGCAGCACATCACAATCACAGCTGGTTCCAACATGTCTGACGAGGATATCGATAAGGCTGTTAAAGAGGCTCAGGAGTATGAGGCTCAGGATAAGAAGCGTAAGGAAGGCATTGATGCAAGAAACGATGCAGACTCCTTCGTATTCCAGACAGAGAAGGCTCTTCAGGATGTAGGCGACAAGATCGATGCATCTCAGAAGCAGACTGTTGAGGATGACATCAAGGCTCTCAAGGAGACACTTGAGCAGACCAGGGATAAAGAGCTTTCAGACGCAGAGATCGACTCTCTCAAGAGCCAGAAAGAGAAGCTTATGAACGATGCTCAGGCTCTCTTTGCTAAGATGTATGAGAACGCTCAGGGTGCAGCAGGTGCTGCAGGAGCAGGTCCTGACATGGGACAGGCAGCAGGCCCTGATATGGGTTCAGCTTCTTCATCAAATGATGACAACGTAGTTGACGGAGACTACAGAGAAGTATAAGGTGAGTGATATAGGGATTCAAAGGTATAGGCTGCTGCGCTTGCGCAATGCAGCCTATGCCCTTGAAGACTGAACAGAAATGAGGAAAAAAGATACGCGAAGAATGAGCGGATCGATTTCCGAATTTCTGGAGCGTTACGAGAACGCGAGTGAAGTAACGCGTATATCACGACAGTGCATGAGGATTTTATATGGCAGAACAGAAACGTGATTACTACGAGGTCTTGGGCGTAAGCAAGAGTGCCTCGGAGGAAGAGATCAAAAAAGCATACAGAGTACTTGCCAAGAAGTATCATCCGGATATGAATCCGGGAGATGCTACTGCTGCGGACAAGTTCAAGGAAGCATCAGAGGCCTATGCGGTACTCAGTGACCCCGAGAAGAGGCGCCAGTATGACCAGTTTGGACATGCTGCCTTTGAAGGTGGTGGAAATCCCTTCAGTGGCGGTTTTGATTTCAACAGTGCTGACTTTGGTGATATCTTCGGAGATATTTTCGGAGATTTCTTTGGTGGCGGAAGATCAAGAGGTGCTACAAGGAATGGCCCGTCCAAGGGGGCAAACCTTCGTGCCAGCGTGCGCATAACCTTCTTAGAGGCTGTATTTGGCTGCGAGAAAGAGCTTGAGCTGACTATCAAGGATCCATGCCCAACCTGTCATGGAACAGGAGCTAAGCCCGGAACATCTCCCCAGACCTGTACAAAGTGCGGAGGAAAGGGCCAGATTGTTTATACACAGCAGTCTTTCTTTGGCACAGTCAGAAATGTACAGACCTGTCCTGATTGCGGTGGAACAGGTAAGGTTATAAAGGATAAGTGTCCTGATTGTCGCGGAACCGGATATATTGCCAGCAGGAAGAAGATCAAGGTCACAATCCCTGCAGGTATCGATAACGGACAGAGCGTAAGGATCAGAGAAAAGGGTGAGCCCGGTGTAAACGGCGGGCCAAGAGGAGACCTTCTTGTTGAGGTTGTGGTTTCCGATCATCCTATCTTCCAGAGAGATGGATACAACATCTACTCCATGGTACCTATTTCCTTTGCTATTGCTGCTCTTGGCGGAACAGTTCTTATTGACACTGTGGACGGAAAGGTCGCTTACGATGTAAAGGCCGGAACCCAGACAGATACAAGGGTAAGACTTCGTGGCAAGGGTGTTCCTTCTCTTCGTGATAAGGACCAGAGAGGTGACCACTATGTAACACTGGTGGTTCAGGTTCCTGAAAAGCTCTCCAAGGAAGCTAAGGACCTGCTTAAGAAGTTTGATGAAAAGACAGGAGACTCTCTTACAGCTGCTGACAGAATGACAGGAGCTGACGGCGACGGACAGGGCGGTTCCGGCGGCGGTAAAAAGAAAAAGAAATTCTGGGAGTGATCGCGTGAAGCGGAGTCATGCTTTGTCTCCGCTTCGCGCTTTTTGCGTGTTTGGAGGACACATTTATGAAATGGATGCGTTTTCGTGTTAGAACCAATGAGGAATCAGAGGATATTATTGTCAGCTACCTTCAGGATATAGGTCTTGAGGGTGCACAGATCGAGGACAATGCGCCTTTATCTGCTGCAGACAAGGAGCAGATGTTCATTGATGCTCCCGAACTGGAGCCTGATGAAACCGATACAGGAATAGAGTCGGGTGCTGCCTACCTCAACTTTTTTGTTGAGATAGATGATGAGAACATGCTTACAGTAGAGCTTCCCGGCGATGACGGAGAGTACGAAAAGATAAAGAAAACTCCCGAGGAAATGACTGCAGCCATCAAAGAGAAGCTGGATGAGCTAAGATCCTTTTCTGATATAGGAGATGGCACCATATCGGTAGATGTCACTGAGGATATAGACTGGATCAATAACTGGAAACAGTACTTCCACAAATTCTTTATTGATGATATACTTGTAATTCCTTCATGGGAAAAAGAGAGCACGGATGATAAGGAAAAAGCATCCATGGTCCTTCATATAGACCCGGGAACAGCTTTTGGAACGGGAATGCATGAGACAACACAGCTTTGCATCCGAATGCTGAAGAAGTATGTCACTCCTGATACGGAGCTTCTGGATGTGGGAACAGGCTCGGGAGTTCTCTCAATCCTTGCCCTAATGTTCGGAGCCAAACATGCTGTTGGAACAGACCTTGATAAATGTGCTGTCCCTGCGGTAAAAGAGAATATGGAGAACAACGGCATTGAGCCTTCGAAGTTCGATATGATGATAGGAAATATCATTGACGACAAAGAAGTTCAGGACAAGGTGGGGTATGACAAGTACGATATTGTAGTGGCCAATATTCTGGCTAATGTTCTTGTGCCCCTTACCCCTGTTATCCTAAGCCAGCTTAAGAGCGGCGGAATATATATCACCTCCGGTATCATCAACACCAAGGAGGAAGAAGTGAAGAAGGCACATCTTGATGCAGGTCTTGAAATCCTTGAGATCCATCATCAGGGCGACTGGGTTTCCATCACATCGAGGAAGAATTAAAAGTGTATCATTTTTTTGTTGAAAGTTCCCAGATATCACCGGATAGTAAAACCGTTGAGATCACCGGAGGCGATTTTAACCACATAGCAAACGTCCTTAGGATGAAGGTGGGTGAGCAGTTTTCCGTCAGCATCAGAGGTGAAGAGGAAGGCCGGGAGCTCTTTTATGAGATAGAGGATATCACTGATTCCTCTGTCTATGGTAAGCTGTGTTTTATTGAGGAGGTTGGAAACGAGCTTCCCTCTAAGATATTTCTTTTCCAGGGGCTTCCCAAGGTTGACAAGATGGAGCTCATTATCCAGAAGGCCGTTGAACTTGGCGCCTTCAAGATAATACCCATGTCCACCAAGAGGTGCATCGTACGGCTCGATGAGAAGAAGGCACAGGCCAAGCAAAAGAGGTGGCAGGCCATATCCGAGGCAGCAGCCAAGCAGAGCAAAAGAGCTATCATCCCTGAAGTTGCACTTCCTGTGACCATGAAACAGGCAGTGGAGATGTGCAAGAGCGAGAACATAGATGTTCGTATCATTCCCTATGAGATGGCAAAAGACATTACGGTAACAAAGAGTATTATTGATGATATTAAGCCGGGGCAGAGTATTGCGGTATTCATTGGCCCTGAGGGCGGTTTTTCTGAGGAAGAGATAGAGCTTTGTCTTGCAAATGATATAAAGCCGATCACCCTTGGAAAGAGGATCCTCCGGACTGAGACGGCGGGATTTACGACTATTTCATGGCTTATGTATCATCTTGAAAGCTGAGATAATAATGATTACATATTTGGATAATTCAGCCACAACAAGGGCCTTTGACGAGGTGGCAGCTCTTGTGGCAAGGATAATGACAGAAGAATATGGTAACCCCTCAAGTGTACACCACATGGGTACAGTTTCGGGGAACAGGGTGTTTGGCGCAAGGGAGACCATAGCAGGTACCTTAAAGGTTGACCCTTCGGAGATACTTTTTACCTCCGGTGGAACAGAGTCAGATAACCTGGCACTTATCGGAAGTGCAAGGGCCAATGCCTGGAGAGGCAAACACATCATCACCACAGCAATTGAGCATCCGGCTGTTCTTGAGACCTGCATGGAGCTTAAGAGGGAAGGCTTTGAGATCACAATGCTTCCTGTGGATGAAGTGGGAAGGGTAAGAATAGATGACCTTAAGGCAGCCCTTAGGCAGGATACTATTCTGGTCTCCATGATGCTGGTCAACAATGAGATTGGAACCATAGAGCCGGTGGCAGAGGCAGGAGAAGCAATAAAAGCCTTTAATAAGGACATTGTATTTCATGTGGATGCAGTCCAGGGATATGGCAAACTTATCATCAGACCAAGATCCATGAACATAGATCTTTTATCTGTCAGTGGGCACAAGATTCACGGACCCAAGGGAGTTGGATTCCTCTATATCAAAAAGGGAACCAGGATCAATCCCATCTGCTACGGCGGAGGTCAGCAAAAGGGCATGAGATCAGGAACTGAGAATGCCCCGGGAATCGCCGGGATGGCACTGGCTGCCAGGATGTGTTATGAGAACTTTGACGAGAAGATCGCTAAGCTTTACGACCTTAAGCAGTATCTGATGGATGGGCTTAAGGAGAAGATATCGGATATCACCCTGAACGGCCCTGAGTGCAGGGAAGGAGCTCCTCACATTGTCAGTGTGTCTATAAGGGGGCTTAAGTCGGAGACCATCCTCAACATGCTAAGCAGCAAGGAGATCTACGTGTCCGCCGGAAGTGCATGTACTTCCAATAATCCGCATATTTCAGATACGCTGCAGGCCATTGGGCTTGAGAGAGACCTTTTGGAGTCTACCATCCGCATCAGTATGTCAGAATTTACCACTCGCGAGGAGATTGATTATCTTTTAGATACCCTCTCTTCCCAGGTGGAGACCATGAGAAAGTTTTACAGGCATTAAGGAGGCCTTACAGTAAATGCAATACCATGCTTTTGTTATCAAGTACGCAGAGATAGGAGTAAAGGGCAAGAACAGATATGTTTTTGAGGATGCCCTTGTCAGACAGATCAAAAGAGTTCTTTCAAAGTGCGACGGCAAGTTTGAAATCTCAAAGGTTGCAGGAAGAGTCTATGTAGAGGCCGACGGCTTTGACTTTGATGAGACGGTTTCAGCTCTTCAGAGAGTCTTTGGAATAACAGGAATCTGCCCCGCTGTGTCAGTGGAGAGAGATGGAGAGAATCACCTTCCTGATGTAGACGGTGTCTGCAGGGAAGTCATTAAGTTTGTTGACGGTGTTTATCCGGACAAGAACAGGACCTTCAAGGTGAAGGTAAGAAGGGTAGATAAGAGCTACCCTATGGATTCAATGGAACTGGCTGCGGAGATCGGAGCAAAGGTCCTTGACGCCTTTTCAGAGATGAAGGTTGACGTTCACAATCCTGATATTCTTATCAATGTTGAGATTAGAGAGAAGATGAATATCTTCTCTGAGATCATTCCGGGACCTGGAGGAATGCCCATCGGTACAGCCGGTAAGGCTATGCTTCTTTTGTCCGGCGGAATCGATTCACCTGTTGCAGGATACATGGTGGCCAAAAGAGGTGTTGACCTTGAGGCGGTTTATTTCAATGCGCCTCCATATACAAGCGAGAAGGCCAAGCAAAAGGTAATTGACCTGGCGGGAGTTATAGCTAAGTACACAGGAAGCATTAAGCTTCATGTCATAAACTTTACGGATATCCAGATGTACATCTATGAGAAGTGTCCTCACGACGAGCTCACCATCATCATGAGGAGATACATGATGAAGATAGCTGACAAGATCGCCGGGGATACAGGGTGTATGGGACTTATTACCGGTGAGAGTATCGGACAGGTGGCTTCACAGACCATGCAGAGCCTTATGTGCACCGGTGAGGTAGTTAAGGACATGCCTGTCTACAGGCCTCTTATCGCCTTTGATAAGCAGGATATTGTTGATATCTCTGTAAAGATCGATGCCTATGAGACATCAATTCTTCCTTATGAGGACTGCTGCACAATATTTGTTGCCAAGCATCCGGTTACAAAGCCGCGCCTTGACATAATTGAGAGACATGAAGAGAATCTTGCAGAGAAGATAGATGAGCTGGTTCAAATCGCCCTTGATACTGATGAGGTTATCGAGATAAAGAAATAAAGACATGAAAAAAGACCACCTTAACAATGTTAAAGTGGTCTAAATTGTCTTTTTATTGAAGGGTATAATCCCGAAGGATTATACGGTGTAAGGCTTCAGAATTTCAAGAACTTCTTCAGCGCCGTCTTCAGCATGGATATTGAGATCAATTGGCTTAGAGAGGTCAAGTGAGAAAATACCCATAATAGACTTAGCATCGATAACGTATCTGCCTGAAACGAGGTCGAAGTCATAATCGAACTTCGTAATATCGTTTACAAAAGATTTAACCTTATCGATAGAATTTAAAGAAATCTTAACTGTTTTCATTGGTCAAGTACCTCCTTCTTTTCCTTTATAGTAAACGCAAGAATGTCAAAAGTCAATGAGGTTTGATTAAATATGTTCAACAATATTAAGGGGTTAAAGGTTGCAATGCACAACCTTGGATGCAAAGTTAATAGCTATGAGATGGATGTAATGTCCCAAAAGCTTGTGGATGCTGGCTGCATAATGGTGCCATTTCACGAAAAAGCGGACGTTTACGTTATCAATACCTGTACGGTTACAAACATAGCTGACCGCAAATCCAGGCAGATGCTCCACAGATCCAAAAAGGAAAATCCCGAAGCGGTTGTAATAGCAGTCGGCTGCTATGTGGAGACCGGACTTGAAGGCGTTAAGAAGGACGAGTGCATAGACCTTGTCATCGGCAACAATAAGAAGTCAGAGATAGCTGACATACTTGAAGAGTTCTTTTCCGTAAGGGAGGACCAAAGAGATAAGACCCTTGGCGGTACTACCATCATAGACATCAACCATACCAATGAATATGAGAGCATGAGACTTACTGAGCTGCCCGAGCACACAAGAGCCTATATAAAGGTTCAGGACGGCTGCAATCAGTTCTGCACCTACTGCCTGATCCCTTATGCAAGAGGAAGGATCAGGAGTCGTGACATGGGAGATGTCCTTGCGGAGATAAAAGAGCTGTCGGCAAAGGGCTGCAAGGAAGTGGTTATCACAGGCATTCATGTGGGATCCTATGGCATGGATAATGGTGGTCCAAACCTCGTGGAGCTTCTTGAAGAGATAGACAAGATCCCGGGCATTGAGAGGATCCGCATGGGCAGCATTGAGCCAAGATTTATCACTCCGGAAAATGTTGAGCGCATGGCGGCAATCAAAAAGCTGTGTCCCCATTTCCATCTCTCACTTCAGAGCGGATGCAATTCTGTGCTAAAGAGGATGAACAGGCATTACACGGCACAGGAGTATATGGCCAGTGTAGCTCTTTTGCGAAAGTCCTTTGACAGACCGGCCATCACCACTGATGTCATTGTGGGATTCCCCGGTGAGACCCCGGAAGAATTTGAGGAATGCAGGAAGTTTGTGGAGGATGTTGCCTTCTACGAGATGCATGTGTTCAAATACTCCCCAAGAAAGGGAACAGTCGCTGCAGGAATGCCGGATCAGCTTACTGACAGACAGAAGTCCGAGAGAAGCGATGTGCTTATAGATTTGACAGAGAAGGATTCTGTATGTTATCGTGAAGCCTTCATTGGCGAGGAGCTTTCCGTTCTATGGGAGGACGAGGAGACCATTGATGGCAGGAAATACATGATCGGACATACTGACAGATATGTCAGAGTTGCCGCGGCCAAGGGCAGCAAAGAGTACGAAAATGCAGTATCCGGGCATATCAGCGTCGTTCGCCCCAGTGCTCTTCTGAGGCCTGATACGTTGCTAATTTGACCTTACAGGTGTAAAATTATAGGCAGATATAACGTTTTTTGAACAATTATGGGGATGCTCCCCTAAAATGATATGAATGGAGACATAATATTATGGCTGATCAGGATTTAGGAAACACCCAATTTTTTAAGGTTGAGGTTGAACCTGAGACAGGTGTCAAGAAGGTTCTGTCTGTGGTTTATGACGCTCTTCTTGAGAAGGGCTACAACCCTGTAAACCAGATCGTTGGATACATCATGTCCGGTGACCCGACCTATATCACCAGCCACAAGGGCGCAAGAAGCCTTATCATGAAGGTTGAGCGTGACGAGCTTGTGGAAGAGATGCTCACAGAGTACATCAAGAGCAACGACTGGGCACAGAAGTAAGCGATATAAGGATTGTGAGAACGTGGTGAAGCAATCCGATATCGCGGGGTAATAACATGAGAATCATGGGACTTGATTACGGGTCAAGGACCGTGGGTGTGGCAATAAGCGATGACCTTTTGCTCACAGCCCAGGGAAAAGAAATAATCCGTAGAAAAGAAGAAAATAAGCTTAGAAAAACTATGGCGCGCATTGAAGAACTCATTCAGGAGTACGGGGTGGAGAAGATAGTGCTTGGGCTTCCGCTGAATATGGATGAGTCTGTCTCTGAGCGCTCTAAGTTATGCCTTGATTTCAAGGATATGCTTGAAAGAAGAACCGGAATTCCGGTGGAGATGATGGACGAACGCCTTACTACCGTTGAGGCGGACGAAATAATGAATGAGGCCCGGATCAAGGGCAAAGAGAGAAAAGAGTACGTTGACATGATAGCTGCCCAGATCATCCTACAGGATTATCTGGACAACAGATTAGACAGGTGACAGAATTTGGAAAAAATTATTTTTAGCCCCGACGGGGAGGAACCGGTTGAGTTTTATTGTCTTGAGCAGACCATAATAGGTGCAAAGACATATCTTCTGGTTACCGATGAAGAAGATGGAGACGGAGAGGCGCTTATTTTGCGCGATGACTCCGATATTAAAGATGAAGAGGCGGTTTATGTGATCGTGGACGATGACCTGGAGCTTGAAGCTGTTGCAGGTGTTTTTCGTAAGCTGCTCTCTGAGGATGGCATAGATCTGGATATTTAACGGGCTACAGGTTACTACCCACATCTACGCCTCCGCCTGATAAAGTAATGGAGGAAATATATTGAGTAAAAAGAAAACTGAAAATACGTCCAAGCTGCAGATCATCCCTCTTGGTGGTCTTGAGCAGATTGGAATGAACATCACTGCCTTCAGATACGAAGACAGTATTATTGTAGTGGATTGCGGCCTTTCCTTCCCGGAGAATGAAATGCTGGGAATTGACCTGGTAATCCCGGATATCACATATTTGCAGGACAACATAGACCTGGTCAAGGGCTTTGTCATCACACATGGCCATGAAGACCATATCGGTGCTCTTCCCTATGTGCTTCACGAGCTTAATGTGCCGGTTTATGCTACCCGTCTTACCATGGGCATCATCGAGCACAAGCTTGAAGAGCACAGCCTTCTTAAAAAGACCAGGAGGAAGGTTGTTAAATTTGGACAGTCCATTAATCTTGGACAGTTCAGGGTTGAGTTCATAAGGACCAATCATTCTATCGTTGACGCTGCTGCTCTGGCAATCTATTCACCTGCCGGAACTGTTGTGCATACAGGAGACTTTAAGGTCGATTACACTCCGGTTTACGGAGACCCTATCGATCTGCAGCGCTTTGCCGAGATAGGTAAAAAAGGCGTTCTAGCTCTTTTGTGCGATTCAACAAATGCAGAAAGACCCGGCTTTACAGCTTCAGAGAAGACTGTAGGAAGGGCTTTAAGCTCACTTTTTGATGAGCATGAAAACTCCAGGATAATTGTTGCTACCTTTGCTTCCAACGTTGACCGTGTTCAGCAGATCATCAACACTGCCCACAAGCATGGAAGGAAGGTTGTGGTTGAAGGCCGCAGCATGGTCAGTATCATTGATATTGCCCAGAAGCTTGAGTGCATCAAGATACCGGAGAACACTCTGGTGGATATAGACAGGATAAAGGATTATCCCGACAATCAGACAGTCATCATTACCACAGGTAGTCAGGGTGAGAGTATGGCGGCCCTTTCCAGGATGGCCAATGGACAGCACAAGAAGATCCGAATTGGCGCAGGAGATACTGTTATCTTCTCATCACACCCTATTCCCGGCAATGAAAAGGCTGTTACCAATATCATCAATGAGCTCCAGATGAAGGGCGCAGATGTAATCTTCCAGGATGTACATGTATCAGGTCATGCCTGCCAGGAGGATATCAAGCTTATCTATACACTGGTTAAGCCCAAATATTCCGTGCCTGTCCATGGTGAATACAGACACCTTATTGCCCAGAGCAATATAGCCCGTGAGCTGGGAATAGCCAAGGAGAACATTTTTATCCTTCACTCGGGTGAAGTTCTTGAGCTGGATGACAATGGAGCAAAGGTCGCAGGAAAGGTTCCTGTCGGAGCAATCCTCGTAGATGGCCTTGGCGTGGGCGATGTTGGAAATGTGGTTCTTAGAGATAGACAGCATCTGGCAGAAGATGGTATTGTAATTGTTGTGTTTGGAATAGACAAGGCAAATGCCCAGCTCGTATCCGGCCCCAGCATTGTTTCCAGAGGCTTTGTGTACGTAAGGGAATCCGACAAGCTCATCGATGATGCTACGGACCTTGTATATGACGACGTGACAGAAGCTCTTGAAAGGGGCATAACAGACTGGAGTAAGCTTAAGAACATCGTTAAGGATGGACTTAGTGATTACATCTGGAAAAAGACAAAGAGAAGACCTATGATAATGCCTATCATAATGGATACAAATTTCTGATGTCTTCTCAAGGGGATTATTTATGAATGTAAAAAAGTTCGGGCTTGGCGTTTTGGACGCTGCGGTGAAGATAGCATTTATCATCATTGTGGTAATGCTTATTTCCAAGTATGCCAAGCTTGCGTACAACTACGGTTATCATATCTTTAATCAGTCTGCAGTTTCTTCCGGAACAGGAAGGACAGTTACTTTCACTGTGGGAAGCGGGGATTCGGTGGAAACAATCGCTGACAATCTGGCCGGTGTGGGACTGATAACAGACAAGAATCTCTTTAAACTTCAGGAGAGATTTTCCGAGTATCACGGCAAGGAACAGGCGGGTACTTACGAACTTAGCACTGCCATGACTCCTGAAGAGATGCTGGAGATAATGGCCGGTACTGAAGCCGAGAGCGAGGAAACAGACGGTGGCTGAACTTGAAAGGATTACAACCTTTATAAATTCTCTGGATCCGGGAAATAAGCCGTTTCTGGATGATCTGGAGAAGGAAGCAATTGAGGGAGAGGTGCCCATTATCCGAAAGGACACCCAGGCCTTCATCAAATTTCTCATGGCACAAAACAGCCCAAAGAACATCCTTGAAGTTGGATGTGCTGTGGGCTTTTCTGCTCTTTTGATGGCAGCTTATACAGGGAGCGATACCAGGATAACCACCATTGAGAAGTATGAAAAGAGAATTCCTGTGGCAAGAGAGAACTTTGCCAAATATGACACTGAGGGTAAAATCACACTTCTGGAGGGGGATGCCATGGATATACTAAAGACTCTCTCCCCCGGGTATGATTTTATTTTTATGGATGCGGCCAAGGGACAGTATATCAACTTCCTGCCACAGTGCCTTCGCATCCTTAATAAAGGAGGACTTCTTTTGTCCGACAATGTGCTTCAGGACGGAGATGTCTTTGAATCCAGATTTGCTGTGACCAGAAGAAATCGCACTATTCACAGCAGAATGAGGGAATACTTATATGAGCTTAAGCATAACGATGAGCTAAGCACAGTGATACTTACAGTTGGAGACGGAATGGCACTTTCCGTCAAATTGTAAATTACAGCCCGAAGCACTCCGCTGCTGAGGGCATTATAGAGGAAAAAATATGAAAAAACCGGAATTACTGATACCAGCCAGCAGCTTAGAGGTTCTTAAGACCGCCGTAATGTTTGGCGCAGATGCTGTATATATTGGAGGAGATGCCTTTGGACTTCGTGCCAAGGCCAAGAACTTCAGCCCTGAGGAGATGAGGGAGGGTATTGCTTTTGCTCATGAGCATGGTGTTAAGGTCCATGTCACCGTGAACATACTTGCCCACAACTATGATCTTGACGGTGTAGAGAAATACCTTCATGAGTTAAAAGAGCTGAAGCCCGACGCTCTTATTATCGCGGATCCCGGAATTTTTATGAAGGCCAGAAGGATTTGTCCTGAGATTGAGATCCACGTTTCAACCCAGGCCAACAACACCAACTATGAGACCTATAATTTCTGGCATGATCTTGGAGCCAAGAGAGTAGTGGCTGCCAGAGAGCTTTCCATAAATGAGATAAAAGAGATCCGTTCAAAGATCCCTGACGACCTGGATGTGGAGTGTTTCATTCATGGTGCCATGTGCATTTCCTACTCGGGAAGATGTCTTTTGTCCAATTACTTTACCGGAAGGGATGCAAACCACGGCGCATGCACCCACCCCTGCAGATGGAAGTATGCGGTGGTTGAGGAAAAAAGACCCGGAGAGTATCTTCCTGTATATGAGAACGAGCGCGGAACCTATATATTCAACTCCAAGGACCTATGCATGATAGAGCATATTCCTGAGCTTGTGGATGCAGGCGTTGACAGCTGCAAGATTGAGGGAAGGATGAAGACAGCCCTCTATGTTGCCACCGTGGCAAGGACCTACAGAAAAGCCATTGATGACTACTTTGAGTCCGAGGAGAAGTACAGGGAGAATATGCCCTGGTATCTCGACCAGATATCAAGGTGCACCTACCGTCAGTTCACTACAGGCTTCTATTTCGGAAAGCCCAGTGAAGAGGCGCAGATCTATGACAACAACACTTACATAAATGAATACATCTATCTTGGCATTGTCTATGACATAGATGAGAGAGGCTTTGCAAGGATCGAACAGAGAAATAAGTTCAGCGTCGGGGATGAGATAGAGATCATGAAGCCCGATGGAACAGATGTAAAAGCAATGGTCAAAGCCATGTACAGAGAAGATGGAAGCAGTGTGGAATCCTGTCCTCACTCCAAGGAGATCATCTATCTTGACCTTTCGGAAAAGCCCGATAAATTCGATATTCTGAGGATCGAATCAAAAGAAGAGACCAAGGAATAAAAAATTACTTCAAGTTTCGGGAGAATTGATGTACACTAAAAGGCAATAATTCAAACAAGATGAAAGGCGTAGAACGGATGAGTAACATGGTTAATGTGGAAGAGATCTTTGGTCAGAATGTTTTTACCATCGCCAAGATGAGAGAACGTCTTCCCAAAGCAGTTTACAAAGAAGTTGTAAATGTTATCGAGAATGGCGGAACTCTTTCAAAGGAATCTGCTGATGTGGTTGCCAATGCCATGAAGGAATGGGCAATGGAAAATGGTGCGACACACTTCACCCACTGGTTCCAGCCCCTTACGGGAATAACTGCAGAAAAGCACGACTCCTTCGTGGGAAGTGCAGATGCCGATGGCCGTATGATCACTTCCTTCTCGGGAAAAGAGCTGATAAAGGGTGAGCCCGATGCGTCCTCATTCCCATCAGGCGGACTTCGCGCAACCTTTGAGGCCAGAGGATATACCACCTGGGATATCACCTCCCCTGCCTTCCTTAAGGAGTCCGGCGCAGGTGTTACTCTTTGCATCCCTACAGCCTTTTGTTCATACACAGGAGAAGCCCTCGATAAAAAGACTCCTCTTTTGAGATCCATGGAAGCCGTAAACAGAGAGGCTTTAAGGATAGTAAGACTTTTTGGAAATACAAGGGCCACCAGAGTAAATGTATCTGTTGGGCCTGAGCAGGAATACTTTTTGGTGGACTGGGACAAGTCCATGAAGAGAGAGGACCTTATCTTCACAGGAAGAACTCTTTTTGGAGCAATGCCTCCTAAGGGTCAGGAGATGGAGGACCACTACTTCGGTGTTATCCGTGAGAGAGTGGGCGAGTACATGAGGGACCTTAATACTGAGCTCTGGAAGCTTGGGGTTCCTGACAAGACCCAGCACAACGAAGTTGCTCCCGGTCAGCACGAGCTGGCACCTATCTATGAGACAGCCAATATTGCTGTTGATCACAACCAGATCATTATGGAGACCATGAAGAGAGTAGCTGAGCATCACCATATGAGATGCCTGCTTCACGAGAAGCCTTTTGCAGGAGTTAACGGCTCCGGTAAGCATGACAACTGGTCTCTTTGCACAGATGACGGTGTTAACCTTCTTGATCCCGGGGATACACCTAATAAGAATGTACAGTTTCTTTTTGTTCTTGCCTGCATCTTAAAGGCTGTTGATACACATTCCGATCTGCTTCGCCAGAGTGCAGCGGATGTTGGAAATGACCACAGACTTGGAGCAGACGAAGCTCCTCCTGCCATCATCTCAGTGTTCCTTGGAGAACAGCTTGAGGACGTTGTAAGACAGCTTATTGAGACCGGCGTAGCCAAGTCCAGTAAGCGCGGCGGAAAGCTAAAGACTGGTGTATCCACACTTCCTCAGTTTGAGAAGGACGCTACAGACAGAAACCGTACATCACCTTTTGCGTTCACAGGAAACAAGTTTGAGTTCAGAATGGTTGGCTCCTCTGACTCAATGGCAAGCTCAAATACAACACTTAATACCATCGTTGCCGAGGCCTTCAGTGAGGCGGCAGATATCCTTGAAAAGGCTGAGGACTTCGATGTTGCAGTTCATGACCTTATGAAGGAGTACCTCACCAAGCACCAGAGGATCATCTTCAATGGCGACGGCTACTCAGAGAGCTGGGTAAAAGAGGCTGAAAGACGTGGACTTCCCAACATCAAGTCCACCATCGAGGCAGCAGATACCCTTACAACCAAGAAGGCAATTAAGCTCTTTGGTGATTTCGGAGTTTATACAAAGGTTGAGCTGGAGTCCAGACAGGAGATCATCTACGAGAACTATGCCAAGACCATCAATATCGAGGCACTCACCATGATCGACATGGCTTCCAAGCAGATCATTCCGGCGGTTATGAAGTATGCCGGACGCCTTGCCAAGGATGTTAACGAGGTAAAGGCAGCAGGAGCTGATGAGAGTGCACTTCTTGACGGACTTAAGGAGATTACTACAGAGCTCAGCAAGATGAAGAAGGCTCTGGACAATCTTAAGGCCAATGAGACCAAGGCCCGCAAGATTACAGATGCCAAGAAGCTGGCTTACTTCTATAAGGATAAGGTTCGTCCTGCCATGGATGCTCTCCGTGAGCCTGCAGACAAGCTGGAGATGCTGGTAGACAAAAAAGACTGGCCGTTCCCGACTTATGCAGATCTTCTTTTTGAAGGCTAAACCCGGTATTTGTGCCCCTTTGGCTTAGGCTAAAGGGGCTTTTTAAAAAAAGTTTAAAAAAGTACTTGCTTTTTCCAAAACATTTGCGTATAATACAATCTTGTCGATGGGCTATCGCCAAGCGGTAAGGCAACGGACTCTGACTCCGTCATTACGTAGGTTCGAATCCTACTAGCCCAGCTAGTTAACCTCTCAGGACAGGTGTTCTGGGAGGTTTTTTCATAGGGAAAGGAGCTTATAATGTATACTTTCGATTCCAGGATCAGATACAGTGAAGTTGATAAGAATGCTACGCTCACTTTGGAGTCCCTGATAGACTATTTTCAGGACTGTTCCACCTTCCAGACCCAGGACGGTCCGGCCACTATGGAGTACTTAAGGGAAAGAGGTATTGCCTGGGTTCTTTCTTCCTGGCAGATAGAGGTTTTAAGATACCCAAAGCTCTGCGAGCATGTGACAATAGGAACCATTCCCTATGAGCTCAAGGGATATTTTGGCTTAAGAAATTTCTTCATGGATACAAAGGAAGGTGAGAGACTGGCTATGGCCAACTCTGTATGGACGCTTTTTGACTTTAAGAAGAATGTCCCAAGCCGTGTGACGCCCGAGATAGTAGAAGCCTATCCCATTGAGCAGCGCCTTGAAATGGAATATGCAGACAGGAAGATCCGGATTCCGGGGGGCGAAGTCATCAAAGGTGAGGAGATTGTGGTCAGAAGTAACAACCTTGATACCAACAATCATGTCAACAATGGTCAGTACATAAGGATGGCAATAGACTCTCTTCCCCGAAGGGATGTAACTGTCACATCAATGAGGGCGGAGTACAAGAAGCAGGCCAGACTTGGGGATGTGCTTATCCCTGAGATCGTGAAAGTTTCAAAAAATGACAGAATGGCTTATACTATAAGTCTAAAGGATACACAGGACAGCCCCGTATGTATTGTGGAGCTGGTGGTTTCGCAGTGAAGCAGCTGCTTTTTAAGAATGAGAGGACGGAATATGTTGAAGTTAGGAGAAAAACAGACACTTAAGGTAGTTAAGAAGGTTGATTTCGGAGTTTATCTCTCGGAGGATCCCGGGGCGGAGGAGAAAGTTCTTTTGCCCGTTAAACAGGTCCCTGAGGGTACTGATATAGGAAAAGAGCTTGAGGTATTTATCTACAGGGATTCAGATGACAGGCTCATCGCCACTACCAGACAGCCCAAGATCATGCTGGGAGATGTAAGGCTTCTTAAGGTAAAGGATGTGGCAAGGGTTGGCGCTTTCATGGACTGGGGACTTGAGAAGGATGTGCTTCTTCCTTTTAAGGAGCAGACCAGGAAGGTTAAAACCGGAGAAGAGGTTCTGTGTGCAATGTACATTGACAAATCTAGCCGTCTTTGCGTCACCATGAACGTATACGAGTATCTTAGAAATGACAGCCCCTACAAGAAGGATGACAAGGTTATCGGTACGGTCTACGAGATCAGTGATAATTTCGGCGCCTTTGTGGCGGTTGATGATATCTATTCCGCCCTTATTCCCAAGAAGGAGCTCTACGGGAATGTAAAGATTGGAGACAGTGTATCAGCAAGAGTATCTTCTGTTAAAGAGGACGGAAGGCTTAACTTAAGTCTTCGTGAAAAGGCATATCTTCAGATGGATACCGATGCAGAGAAGATCCTTTCAATGATACAGCAAAATGGTGGAAAGCTTCCCTTTACTGACAAGGCTTCCCCTGAACTTCTCCGTGAGAAGACCGGGATGAGCAAGAATGAATTTAAGAGAGCGGTAGGAAGACTGCTAAAAGAGGGCAAGATCGAAATAAAGCCCGATTCTATTGTGGAGAGATAAGCATATGGACTACAAAAAAGCCAACAGAGCATATCTTTATGCCATAATATCAACAATGGCCCTGACAGTTCTTTATACTGTCTGGGTTAATTTCAGAGGCGGAAGTCTGGACATCATAGCCAACAACGTCTTAAGCGAGATGGTTGTACTTATTCCGGTTCTTGCAGTGGTTCTTTTCCACGGGGAGAGACTTGGAAATGTCATTATCTTTAAGAGGATAAAGTTTAAATCAATTCTCCTTACACTGCTTTACGTGTTGCTGGTATATCCGCTTATCACCTTTGTGAATTCCATAAGCATGCTGTTTGTGGATAATACAGTGCTTGCAATCGCTGATGAGATTCTTTCCCTTCCGGCATGGCAGGTGCTCATCTGCGTCGGTATCTTCGGACCCTTTGTTGAGGAGGTGGTCTTTAGAGGCGTACTTCTTCAGAGTTACCAAAGGACAGGAAGGATAATGGGTTCCATCATTTTGTCGGCAGTATTGTTTGGGCTTATTCACCTTAACTTTAACCAGTTTGCATATGGCGCGGTTATGGGAGTTATGCTGGCGCTTTTGGTAGAGGCTACCGGAAGTGTATGGTCTTCGCTGATCGCACATGGAATCTTTAATTCCATTGAGGTGATCGCGATGTTTTCCAGCAGTGATGCTTTTTCAGAGGCAAGTCAGTACATTGACGGTTTTGCCTCCGGAGATCTTAAATGGATCAGCATAGGATTGTATTTCATCGCCGCGGTTATCATAACACCTCTTGCTCTGTGCGTGGTATACAAGATCTCAGAGGTGGAGGGCAGAAAAGCCTTTTTTGCCGCAATTCCCAAATGCAGGAAGCAGGGATACAAGCTTATAACATTCCCACTTATACTGGCTGTGTTTATTTCACTGGCATATATGATAATAATTGAATTTCTTTTATCACTGACATAATTTAAAAAGCCCATTGCCATAAAGGCAGTGGGCTTTTTGTGCGAATGCACATCACGTGATGGCGTTCATACCCTGATGTCGATGTTTCCTCCAATATCAGGATTTACAGATGTCTCCGGGATGGAGTCAATTGAAGCTACAATGGCTTCTCCTGTATCCTGCATGGTATCAAGACTCTTTGAGAGCATGGCAACACCTACATCATTCAGAATCTTGTTCTGAGATAAGGCCATCGATAAAGCAGGAATATCCATAGGCACCTCCTTGTGAAGAATAAAATCCACTTTATCCTATCTTTTATATCGGCACTTTAGTATAAATATTGAGAGGATAAAATCCATAAGCATGGCAAAAATAAGGGGGCGTTTTTGTAACTTTTTACTAGCGATTTTTTAAAAATAGACAAAAAACACCTATGTGAGTGTGGATTTTTTTGTATATTTATATTAAAATGGGTATCAAGGTTGTAAAAGGGTCTTTTAACAATCCATATTCCCATTGTGCACAGCGTGCAAGAAAGAGTGTCAGATGATTTCCAATCAGATTTTGCAGAATACTATTGATGGCCTTAAGAACATCGCCCATGTTGACTTGGCGGTGCTTGATATTGATGGTAAGGAGGTCGCCTCCACCACGACGGATATAGGTAATGTATCTGCATCTGCCAGAGATTTTGTTGAGTCTCCCGCAGACTCTCAGGAGATACAGGGATACCAGTACTTTAAGATTTATGATGAGCAGCAGCTGGAATATATTCTTATCTGTACCGGCAGCGGAGACAATGTCTACATGCTGGGTAAGATGATCGCATATCAGATCCAGAGCCTTCTGGTGGCATACAAGGAGAGGTTTGATAAGGACAACTTCATCAAGAACCTGCTTCTTGATAATCTCCTTCTGGTGGATATTTATTCCAGAGCCAAGAAGCTCCACATTCAGAGCGATTCCAAGAGAGTTGCAATGATCGTTGAATGTGCCGGCGGAAGGGACACTAATGTCTTGGAGCTCACAAGGACCTGCGCTCAGAATGGGACTGACTTTGTCACGGAAGTTGACGAGGACAATGTAATTGTAGTCAAGGATGTAAGCGACATATTAAAGCCTGCGGAGATAGCCAAGGCAGCAGAAGAGATCCTGAACAGTCTTGAGAAGGAAGGCCTTACAGGAGTCAGGGTCGCATACGGTACAGTTGTTGGTGAGATCAAGGAAGTGAGCCGTTCCTACAAGGAAGCCAAGATGGCCCTGGATGTAGGCAAGATATTCTTCGACGAGCGCAAGGTTATCTGCTACAGCGAGCTGGGAATCGGAAGACTTATCTATCAGCTTCCTATCCCTCTTTGCAAGATGTTTATCAAGGAGATCTTTGGCGGAAGGAATCCCGATGAGTTCGACATGGAGACTTTGACCACCATTGATAAGTTCTTTGAGAACAGTCTTAATGTATCAGAGACATCCAGACAGCTGTTCATTCATAGGAATACTCTCGTGTACAGACTGGACAAGCTTCAAAAGAGCACCGGGCTTGACCTTAGAGTGTTTGACGACGCAATTACTTTCAAAATCGCACTTATGGTTGTAAGATATATGAAGTACATGGAGAAATTTACGTGATATGAGGATTCAAGGTCACATGGTTCTGTGCTTGCACATGGCAATCCGTATATCACTAATACTACAAGAGTTTTAAGAGGAGTTGTATGGAAAGAGGATACAGAAAAAGAAGATCAAACAGGCAGATCCCCAGCGATGAGATCATCACGCTTGAGAACGTGACCAAATCATATTCGACGGGTGCGCCTGCCTTAAACGGAGTCACCCTTCATATAAAGAGGGGTGAATTTGTTTTTATAGTGGGTGATAGCGGATCAGGTAAGTCCACTTTGATCAAGCTTCTTCTGAGGGAGCTTGTTCCTACGGACGGAGAGATCACAGTACTTGGCTATAACCTCAGAAGGATCAAGCACAGCAAGATCCCTAAGTTCAGAAGGAATCTGGGAATAGTATTCCAGGATTTCAGACTCCTTAAGGACAGAAACGTGTATGAGAACGTTGCCTTTGCACAGCGAATCATACAGACTCCCGGAAGGGATATCAAGAGGAACGTTCCCTCTATTCTTGCCACAGTTAACCTGGCTGGTAAGTACAAGAACAAGATCAATCAGCTTTCCGGAGGTGAGCAGCAAAGGGTTGCCCTTGCCAGAGCTTTGGTAAACAAGCCGGCAATTCTTTTGGCAGATGAGCCAACCGGAAACCTGGATCCTAATAATTCATGGGAAATTATGAAACTCATGGAGCAGATCAATGAAAACGGTACAACCGTCATAGTGGTTACTCATAACAGAGAGATAGTTAATGCTATGAAGAAAAGAGTTATTACCATGAAAAAGGGCGTCATCATAGAGGACGAGGAAGAGGGTATGTACATCGATGAGGATTAATAGTTTCTTTTACACCATTGGACAAGGATTTAAGAACCTGGGCAGGAACAAATGGTACACACTGGCTTCCATAGCCACCATCACAGCTTGTCTGTTTCTGTTTGGGTTGTTTTATGCTGTTATTACAAACTTCCAGAATGTGGTAAAGACTGCAGAGGAAGGCGTTTCAGTAACCGTATTCTTCAATGAGGGAACCAGCGAGGAAGAGATCCTGGCAGTAAAGAGTGACCTGGAGAAGAGGACTGAAGTAAGAGAGATCACCTATGTATCAGCAGATGAGGCATGGGAAGGCTTCAAGGAGGAGTATCTTGGGGAGTATGCTGACGGATTCACAGAGAATCCTCTGGCAGATTCTGCCAACCTCCAGATTTACCTTAATGATGTATCCATGCAGCAGGCACTGGTTACCTACATTGAGTCCATCACAGTGGTCCGTGAGGTAAACAGATCAGAGGTTACGGCTACAACCTTAAGTGGCCTGAACCTGCTTATCGCTTATGTTTCTGCGGGTATTATCATAATTCTTTTGCTGGTTTCCATATTCCTTATCAGCAATACTGTAACTATGGGTATCTCGGTTCGAAAGGACGAGATCAATATCATGAAGTATATTGGTGCTACGGACTTTTTCGTAAGAGCGCCATTCGTTGTTGAAGGTATTCTGATCGGACTTATCGGCTCGATCATTCCGCTTGTTATCATTTATTTTGTGTATCAGCATGCGATAACCTATGTTATTTCCAAGTTTACCATGCTCAGTTCCCTCCTTAACTTCCTGCCGGTTGAGACAATATTCAACAAGTTGATTCCAATCTCACTGCTTCTTGGAATCGGCATCGGTTTCTTGGGAAGTTTCATTACAGTAAGGAAGCACCTGCACGTATAAATGATGAACAATTTTTTGACAGGAACCGTAAAAAGAATATTTGGAGCCCTGTTGTGTGTTCTTACGATCACTTTAGCCGTAGCAGGCAGCTCTTTTGCCAGCAACGCAGCGGTTACTGAGGAGTCTATCAAAGCCAAGGAAAACCAGATCAGTGCAGCTAAGAAGGAGAGAGACAGCCTTAAGAATGCCAAGACTGACCTGGAGAAAGTCAAAAAAGAGCTTGAAGCAAGCAAGTCAGACCTGAATAAATACATCACCCAGCTTGACGGGCAGCTCTCCGATATCCAGAGCAAAATTGATTCCCTCAATCAGGAGATCACTGAGAAAGAACAACAGATAGAGACCACAACAGCTGAGCTTGAGGAAGCGGAAGCTATCCAGCAGGCTCAATATGAGGCTATGAAGAAGCGTATCAAATTTATGTACGAGAGAGGCGATACGCTTTATTTAGAATTACTTATGGAGTCCGGAAGCTTTTCGGATATGCTGAACAAGGCTGAGTACATAGAGATGCTTTCTTCCTATGACAGGCAGAAGCTTAATGAGTACATCTCCACCACTGAGCTCATAAGACTCACCAAGGAGGCCCTGGAGGAGGAGAGAGAGACCCTTAATGAAGCCAAGGCTGCAAAAGAGGAAGAGGAGGGCAACCTTCAGTCTCTTATTGATGCCAAGAATTCCGAGCTTTCAGCAGTAAAATCCGATATTTCCAGTAAGGAAGCTGCCATTGCTGAGTACGAGGCTGAGATAAAGGCTGAGAATGCAGCTATCGCGGCTCTGGAAAAAGAGGTTGCGGCTGACAAGGCAGAGCTCTACAACAAGTATAAGTATGACGGTGGAATGTTCACCTGGCCTTGCCCGAACTACACCAGAATTTCTGACAACTATGGCATGAGAATGCATCCTACTCTTGGAATTGAGAAGATGCACAACGGAATAGATCTGGCTGCGCCGTCAGGTTCAGCAATTTTAGCGGCTTATAATGGTACTGTTGCAGCGGCTGATTACAACTCGACAATGGGTAATTACATTATGATCAGCCATGGAAACGGACTTTACACTATCTATATGCACTGCTCTGCTTTGTATGTATCAAAGGGGCAGGATGTTACAGCCGGCACCAAGATCGGTGCTGTAGGTTCTACCGGAAGATCAACAGGACCACACCTTCATTTTGGTGTACGTCTTAACGGAAACTATGTAAGTCCTTGGAATTATCTCAAGTGATTAGGAGCATAAAGTGGATACTAATTATAACAACAACGCAAATATGGGGCAGGGAGGTTTTCCTCCGGTACAAGGGCCCGATATGTTTGAACCGGAAAGAAAGGAACAAAAGAAAAAGCTTGTAAGAAGATTTATAAGTGGAATTCTGGTTGGCTGTCTGGTTTCCCTGTTTATAATAGCTGCATTGTACCTGTTTTTCGGGTTTAGGACCGGGCGTGCTACTGCCCCGGGACTGGCCGGGACGGCAGGCAGTGGAGAGCTGATAAATGAGGAAA
This sequence comes from Butyrivibrio sp. UBA3740, assembly GCA_002372465.1. GTDB lineage: Bacteria > Bacillota > Clostridia > Lachnospirales > Lachnospiraceae > Butyrivibrio. The sequence continues at coordinate 7,774 of DFGW01000141.1, read as the reverse complement.
CCCTCAACAAGATCAGGGTTCTTGAGAATACTATTGATACCTACTACTACAAGTCTGATGTAGACAAGGAGCAGGAAGCAATAGGAATGTACAGGGGACTTATGGATTCTCTTGGTGATCCATACTCCGTTTATTACACAGAGGAAGAGCTTAATGATCTTCTCAGCGAGACAGCAGGTGTTTACTACGGTATCGGTGCATATGTCAGCATAGATGAAGAGATGAATCTGCCACGTATTTCAGGAGTCATTCCCGGAACACCGGCTGAGAGAGCGGAGCTCATGACAGATGACATCATCTTTGAAGTGGACAAGGAGTCCACACAGGGACTCAGCCTTGACGAGATTGTATCCATGATCAAGGGACCTGAGGGAACAACGGTTCATCTTACCCTGCTTCGCGGTGAGAAGAGGGATACGGTTGAGGTTGATGTTGAGAGATCGGCAGTAGAAGTACCCACTGTAAGCACTGAGCTTAAGGGAGAGAACCAGGATATCGGTTATCTTAGGATCACAGAGTTTGACGATATCACACCTGATCAGTTCAGAGAGGGTATGGCAGAGCTTAGAGAGAGTAACATAAAGGGTCTTATCATCGATCTTAGAAGTAATCCGGGTGGAAGCCTTCAGGCTGTATGTGATGTGGCAAGTGAGATTCTTCCAGAGGGACTTATCGTATATACCGTAGACAGAAACGGAGAGAGAGAAGACTACAGATGCGATGGAAAGAAGCAGATTGACATCCCTGTTGTTGTGCTTGTGAACCAGTATTCAGCCAGCGCTTCCGAGATACTTTCCGGAGCTATTAAGGACTACGGCATTGGTAAGCTGGTGGGCGTTACAACTTATGGTAAGGGTATTGTTCAGAGAATCTTTGATCTTCAGGATGGTACAGCTGTAAAGCTCACAGTAAGTGATTATTACACTCCGAACGGAAACAACATCCATGGAATAGGCATCGAGCCTGATGTGGAGATTGAGTTTGACCCGGACGCCTATGCTGAGGATAAGACAGACAACCAGTTGGAAAAGGGTCTGGAGGTTATGCAGGATCTTCTTGACAACTAAAAATTTTGATAGTATTATTTGAGACTGTGTCACGGATTTGTGACACAGTCTTTTTTGGTGTAGAGCACCTGGCGAGGTCTTCTTATGGCCGGTGCGAACCCGACAAATTCACTTAATGAGGTTCTTTCAATTTTGTGAAGTTTGTCTTCCTTGTTCTTTTCGAACATTTTTTCAAGGAGAGTTTTATGGAAGTTAAAGCATGTATTTTTACTGACGCAGGAAAGGTGCGTAAGATCAATCAGGACGCTGCCATGGTAAAAGTGGCCAATACCGGGAGGTATGGCAGGATTTCTTTTGCCTGTGTGTGTGACGGAATGGGAGGGCTCCAAAAGGGTGAAGTGGCCAGCTGTAAGGCTATAAGGGCCATGGAGAACTGGTTTACGGAGGAGTTGTCCCTTATGCAGAACATGGAGGAAGAGGAGCTGTGGAATACAGTGGAGAAGTCTATTAGACGCCTCCTTGTGAGAGTCAGTGCGGATATCAGACGCTACGGCAAGCACAGGGGGATAAAGCTGGGAACCACACTGACAGCTCTTTTGCAGATAGGAAACAGGTTTATGACCTTTAATATCGGAGACTCCAGGATATACCTGGTGGACAGGGAAAAGGCAGTTGCTGTAACAAAGGACCAGAGCGTCCTGCAGGACAAGCTTGATCGCGGCCTTATCACTGATGCTGAGGTGGCAGGTGACCCGGAGAGGAATATCCTTCTTCAGTGTCTGGGGACATCCCTTGAGGTGGAGCCTGAGGTGCGAAGGGGAGAGCTTAAGGGAAATGCCACGGTGGTGGCCTGCAGCGATGGATTCTGGAGAAGGCTGGAGCCTTGCGAGATCCACAAAAAGCTCTGTCCCCAGATGTGTGTGACATCGGACGATATGCTTGAGGAGTGCAGGAAGCTATCGGAGCTTGCAATGTCTCGCCGGGAGCAGGACAACATTTCGGTGGCGGCAATGAATATTGTGTACTAATGAGGGAGTGTGTTATGGAATATTTGAAGAACGAGAGTATATATAGAGACAGATACAGGATACTACGTAAGATTGGTGAGGGCGGAAGCAGCGTGGTATATATGGCTGTGGACCTTGAACAGAATGAGCCGGTATCGGTTAAGGTGCTTAAAGAAAGCAGCTACGGGAAAAGACTTGCTTCTGATGCAGATAACGAGACGGAACTATTAAGGCGCCTGGATCATCCGGCTATTCCTGAATTGGTGGCGGTTTATGAGGATGCTTTTGTACTGGAATACGTACCGGGAAACAGCCTTGAGAAGGTTTTGAAGGAAAAGAGGAGACTTCCGGAGAAGGAAGCAGTAGCCATAGGTATGGAAATCCTGGAGGTCCTGGAGTATCTGCATAGGAGAGGACCGGTTATCTATAGGGATTTAAAGCCTGCCAATATTATGATTCGTCCGGATGGTCATGTTTCCCTGATAGATTTCGGAGCAGCAAGGCTATACAGCAAAGACGGCGCGGCGGATACCTTGAATCTTGGCACTTATGGATTCGCAGCTCCGGAGCAGTTTGGGAGCCTTGGTCAGACGGACCCAAGGACAGACATATACTGCTTTGGGAAGACTATGCTCCTTATGCTGGGAGGAAAATGTTCGCCGGAGCTGATGCAGATAATTGATAAGTGTACAAGACCTGACAGGGAGGATCGTTTTAAGAGCTGTTCTGAGATTGCTGCTGCGCTCCGTAAGTATCCCATCCTGGTTCTTAAGAACAAGGCATTAAAGAACCTTCGACTGGCGGTTGTGGCAGCAGCTATAGCGCTGGTGGTGACAATGGGTGTAGCTCACTACGAAACTGTCGTCAGCTACGCTGCATCAGACGCCGAGCTTCGTATCCCGGCAGTCAAAGAACGACTTGGGTATGCGGGAGTTCGGATCAGAGGGCTGCTGGAAGAAAAAGACCTTTGGCCTTTTGGGCAGGATTCATTTTGAAAGGAAATAGTAATATGCTGATTTTTATATATACTTTTGCGCTGGTTTTTATAGCCCTGGTTGTAATCCTGGGACTTGGAAGCATTCTCACAGGAATAGGAGCAGAACCTCCGGCAGAGCCGGAAGGAGCAGCCACGGCAGCCATGTGTACTACGCAGCTTCTTGGCAATAACAGCGGTACCTATGATGTCTGCGACGAAGACTTCGTCATCGAACAAGACCTGGTCTACACATACGACTCCCTGAATCTGTGAGAACATATGTTCAGAAAATCATAGACGTATTAATTCCTAAATGGTATACTACTAACAGTGTACCATTTTTGCTTTTTTATAAGACAGGAGACTGAAGTGGACTTCAAATTACACTCGGAATTTAAGCCCACCGGCGATCAGCCGGAGGCAATAAGACAGCTGGTGGAAGGCTTTAAGGCGGGGAATCAGTTCGAGACACTTCTTGGTGTCACTGGTTCCGGTAAGACCTTTACCATGGCCAACGTTATCGCGGCCCTGAATAAGCCTACACTTATCATCTCTCACAACAAGACCCTTGCCGGCCAGCTTTACGGAGAGATGAAGGAGTTCTTCCCTGAGAACGCCGTTGAATACTTTGTGTCCTACTATGATTATTACCAGCCTGAGGCCTATGTGCCACAGACTGATACTTATATTGCAAAGGATTCTTCCATCAACGATGAGATCGATAAGCTAAGGCTCTCTGCCACAGCATCCCTTACCGAGAGGAACGATGTTATTGTTGTGGCCAGTGTTTCCTGCATTTATGGACTTGGAAGCCCTGAAGAGTTTAAGGGTATGTCAATCTCCTTAAGACCGGGCATGTCCAAAGACAGAGATGAACTGATAAAAGATCTGGTGGCTATTCAGTACAACAGAAATGACATGGAACTCTCAAGATGCAACTTCAGAGTTCGCGGAGATACAGTGGAGATATTCCCTGCCAATGCGGATGATTACCTCATAAGGGTAGAGTTCTTTGGGGACGAGATTGACAGGATCACTGAGATAGAGCCTGTTACCACCAAGGTTCGTGCCGAGCTTACCCATGTGATGATATATCCTGCATCCCACTATGTTGTTCCCCAGGAGAAGATCAACATGGCCTGCGACAACATTGAGAAAGAACTGGAGGAACAGGTTAAGTTCTTCAAGGGCGAGGACAGGCTCATTGAAGCCCAGAGGATATCTGAGCGCACCAACTTTGATGTGGAGATGATGAGGGAGACAGGCTTCTGCTCCGGAATTGAGAATTATACAAGGCATCTAAACTTTGCAAAACCCGGCGAACCACCGCTTACGCTGCTGGATTTCTTTGACCGGGATTTCCTGATAATAGTTGATGAGTCCCATATGACTATTCCTCAGATTGGAGCCATGTACCACGGCGACAGGAGCAGGAAGACCACCCTGGTTGAGTATGGATTCAGACTGCCATCAGCGCTTGATAACAGGCCTCTTAACTTTGAGGAGTTTGAGGAGCATATAGATCAGATGCTGTTTTGTTCAGCAACTCCCGGCAAGTACGAGGAGGAGCATGAGCTGCTTAGGGCAGAGCAGGTTATAAGGCCAACAGGTCTTTTGGATCCGGAGGTGGATGTCCGACCTGTTGAAGGGCAGATAGATGATCTTATTGGTGAGATAAGAAAGGTTGTTTCAGCAGGGAACAAGGTCCTTGTCACAACCCTTACCAAGCGTATGGCAGAGGATCTGACCCAGTATCTGGCAGAGTCAGGCATCAGGGTCAAGTACCTTCACTCTGATATTGATACTTTAGAGAGAGCAGAGATCATAAGGGATATGAGACTTGATGTCTTTGATGTCCTTGTGGGCATCAACCTTTTGAGGGAGGGGCTTGATATTCCGGAGATTTCTCTGGTAGCTATAATTGATGCTGACAAGGAAGGCTTCCTTCGTTCGGAGACATCCCTTATCCAGACCATAGGAAGAGCGGCCCGTAACTCAGAGGGCCATGTTATCATGTATGCCGACAACATGACCGACTCCATGAAAAAAGCTATCGACGAGACCAAACGTCGTCGTGCAATACAGCAGAAATACAACGAAGAAAACGGCATTACACCTCAGACTATCAAGAAGGCTGTCCGTGACCTTATAGCAGTCACCAAGGCCATCGCCAAGGAAGAGGTTAAGTTTGAGAAGGCTCCGGAGTCCATGGACAGAGAGGAACTGGAGAAGCTTATTGCCGATGTTCAGAAGAAGATGAAGAGAGCAGCAACGGAGCTGGATTTCGAGACAGCTGCCATGCTGCGTGATGAGCTGATTGAACTTAAGAAAGTTCATCAGTAGCTCACCTCAGGCTGAGAGAATTTAACGAGGTCCTATCGAGTTTAGTTCGAACGTGTTACTCCGACCATAGGGAGGAGTAACCTCCTTGTTTCAATATGAAAGGCTAATAATATGTCAGATAACAGAATGACCAAGAAGAACACCACAAAAAGAATTTTACCCTCGGATATTCATGACTATATCAGGGTCCGCGGTGCAAGTGAACATAATCTTAAACACGTTAATGTAAAGATTCCAAGGGAGACGCTGACAGTACTGACCGGTGTGTCAGGCTCAGGAAAGTCTTCTCTTGCCTTTGAGACCATTTTTGCAGAGGGACAGAGGCGCTACATGGAGTCTTTATCCTCCTATGCCAGAATGTTTTTGGGACAGATGGACAAACCCAACGTGGAGCAGATAGAGGGACTTTCTCCCACTATCTCAATTGACCAGAAGTCCACCAACAAGAACCCAAGATCTACTGTAGGAACTGTTACAGAGATATATGACCATTTCAGACTTTTATATGCCAGGATTGGTATCCCTCACTGCCCCAACTGTGGCAGGGAGATCAGAAAGCAGACCGTTGATGAGATGTGCGATCAGATCATGGCTTTGGGGGATGGTACCAAGCTCCAGATCCTTGCTCCCGTAGTAAGAGGCAAGAAGGGTGAGCATCAGAAGACTCTGGACAGGGCCAAAAGAGCCGGCTATGTGCGGGCAAGGATTGACGGAAGCCAGTATGAGATAGCAGAGGAAGAGATCAAGCTGGATAAGAATATAAAGCACAGCATCGAGATCATTGTGGACAGAATAGTAGTCCGTGACGACAATGAGAACCTGCGTAGAAGACTTACGGACTCCATCGAGAATGCACTTCAGTTGGCAGATGGGCTGCTTATCGTAGATGTTGTGGACGGAGAAGAGCTGAACTTCAGCCAGAACTTTGCGTGTCCTGACTGTGGGATAAGTATTCCGGAACTGGAGCCAAGGAGCTTTTCTTTTAACAATCCCTTTGGAGCCTGCCCCGAATGTGTGGGCCTTGGCTACAAGATGAAGTTCGATGAGGATCTCATGATCCCGGATAAGAGCCTGTCCATAAATGATGGATGTATCGTTGTAATGGGCTGGCAGTCAGCCAACAAGGACTCGAGCTTTAGTAACGCAACCCTTCGCGCCCTTGCCAAGGAGTATAAGTTCAGCCTGGATACACCTTTCCAGGACCTTTCTGACAAGGTTAAAGATGTTCTTATAAACGGCGCAGACAGGGAAGTAATGGTCCACTACAAGGGTCAGAGAGGTGAAGGTGATTATCCCGTCAGATTTGAGGGTCTTATTAAGAATGTTGAACAGCGCTACAGAGAGACTTTTTCCGAGGCCATGAAGGCTGAGTACGAGGAGTACATGAGGATCACTCCCTGTCAGCTCTGCGGCGGACAGAGACTTAAAAAGGAAGCGCTGGCTGTTACCATTGATAACAAGAATATATATGAGATAACCTCCATGTCCATAGATGAGCTGGCAAGCTATCTGGATAACATGAAGCTTTCAGAGCACCAGGAGATGATCGGATCTCAGGTGTTAAAAGAGATAAGGGCAAGGGTAGGCTTCCTTGTGGATGTGGGACTGGACTATCTGTCCCTTTCAAGAGCAACAGGAACCTTATCCGGAGGAGAAGCTCAGAGAATCAGACTGGCAACCCAGATCGGGTCCGGTCTTTGCGGAGTGTGCTATATCCTGGATGAGCCCAGTATCGGACTCCACCAGAGAGACAATGACAAGCTTCTGAATACCCTTAAGAATCTTCGCGACCTGGGCAACACCCTTATCGTTGTAGAGCACGACGAGGATACCATGAGGGCAGCGGATTACATTGTAGATGTTGGCCCCGGCGCCGGATCTCACGGCGGCAAGATTGTTGCCTGCGGAACGGCAGAAGACATCATGAAGGTCAAGGAGTCTGTGACCGGTCAGTATCTTTCCGGCAAGCTTAAGATTCCGGTACCCGAGGTCAGAAGAAAGCCCACAGGCTGGCTTAAGATAGTGGGGGCACAGGAGAATAACCTTAAGAATATAGACATAGATGTTCCTCTGGGAGTGATGACAATTGTAACGGGAGTGTCAGGCTCAGGCAAGAGCTCTTTTGTCAACGAGATTCTCTACAAGCATCTGGCAAGAGATTTAAACCGCGCAAGATGCATTCCCGGCAAGCATAAGGCCATCGAGGGAATGGACCAGGTAGACAAGGTCATTGCCATCGACCAGTCTCCTATCGGAAGGACACCACGTTCCAACCCTGCCACCTACACAGGAGTCTTTGATATGATAAGAGACCTGTTCGCAGGAACGCCCGATGCCAAGGCAAGGGGCTACAAGAAGGGGAGATTCTCCTTTAACGTCAAGGGCGGAAGGTGTGAAGCCTGTGGCGGAGACGGAATCATCAAGATCGAGATGCACTTCCT
>DFGW01000095.1 GCA_002372465.1 Butyrivibrio sp. UBA3740 | reverse complement strand
GTCGCGCAGCGACTTAGTTCTCTCCGAATTTTATGTTCTATTGGTGCTAAGGGAATTCCGGGGTCAAGCTTCATATGCGCAAGAATTACTTCGTTTACGCCAGGAAGGATCATTTCTCATGTTAGAAGAGGTCCTTGTTAATTATGGCAGTCTGCTCAAAGCGTTATCAAAGATATTTACGCAGATATCAGCCATTTGTTTTTCGTCTTCCTGCATCCCATCCCTGAACCAGCTTATGAGTATTTGTAAAATGGCAGCTTCGGCAGCAAGTCTGAGATACTTCTTTTCTGGGTCAGCTGTAGGATAGAGCCGCTCTGAGACCGCTTTTTCAAGAAAGAGTTCATTCTGAAGAATTCCGGCTTGGTCAAACAGAGATATTATATCTTTATCGTTTTTGACAGCCCGAAAAATATCTTCGAACCACAGATGTGGGTTTTCGTGCAGTTCGGGCTTTTCGCTGATCTCCGCTATACGCTTTATTATTTCATCCCCAAGCTCATGCAGGATATCTTCTTTATCTGTATAGTTTCGATAGAACGCCGTCCTTGATACTCCTGCACGGCGTACTATCTCGCTGATGGTGATCTTCTCATAAGGGTGTTCGCTCATTAGATGCATAAGCGAAAGCTGCAGACACTCTCTTGTCAGCTGATTGGACTCCTTATTATTCATCCTCAGAACTTCTTTTTTTTGCATTTCTGTTAAAGATTCTTTTGAGCTTTTCATTTTTTCTCCCTCTCGACGTTACAAAAAATGCAAGAATGTAACATCGGTTCACTTAAACGAAATATTGTCATGTCCGATGGTAGAGCCATTGTTATTAATATGCTGTGGCGTTACACTTGTTACATCAGAATAATTGTAGCATCGTTTGGGGAGGCATAACAAGTATGGAATTAGCAAAAAACATTTCTCACAAAGTACAAAGACAGGCTTTTAGCATACTGATTGACAGGTTCCTTGCAAATCTCGATAAAACGGAGAACAGGACTGCTACTTATCTTAAGCTTGTTGACCAGGCAGAGAAATTCTGGGGTAAAGATGGAGCCAGAAAAGAAAGCCTTGATAAAGTAAGAGCGGCATTTAAAGATCCGGATAACAGATGGGTTAAGTTTTTGAATAAAGTAATAGATGAGACAGATCCGCATGTTGCAAAGATGATGATGCTCAATCTTGGCTATGAGGCATTTTTCAGAGGCACAAAAATGATCAGGGCAAACAGGGAAAAATACGGATGCAATATCCCATGGCTTATTCTTTTTGACCCTACAAGCGCCTGCAATATGCACTGTGCGGGATGCTGGTCAGGTACTTATGGACCTAAGCACAATCTGTCTTTTGAAGATATGGACAAAATCGTTACCCAGGGAAAAGAGCTGGGAGTATATCTTTACATGATGACAGGAGGAGAACCTCTTGTAAGGAAGAAAGATATCTTGAAACTGGCAGAAAAGCACAATGATGTTGAGTTCTCTATCTATACCAATTCAACACTTATTGATGAGGATTTCTGTAAAGAAGTTGTAAGGCTTGGAAATCTCACATTCCAGCTTTCTATCGAGGGAACTCCTGAGACTAATGACGCAAGACGTGGCCTTGGTCATTATGATGCAGTAATGAATGCCATGGATCTACTCAAAAAGTACGGAATAGTTTATGGAACTTCCATCTGCTATACAAGAAACAACATCGAGGCAGTGACTGATCCCAAGTTCATCGAGTTCATTGCTGAAAAAGGTGCTAGATTCGGATTTTTCTTCCACTACATGCCGGTTGGAAACAATGCTGTTCCTGAGCTTATGCCTACAGTAGAGCAGCGAAAGAAGATGGTGGATCAGATAAGGTTCCTTAGAAGCGTCAAATGTGACCTGGGATTCTTCCCTATGGACTTCCAGAATGATGGTGAAGCTGTCGGTGGCTGCATCGCAGGCGGAAGAAACTATTTTCACATCAATTCAAGTGGAGATGCTGAACCATGCGTATTTGTCCACTTCTCCAACACCAATATACATACACATTCAATACTTGAGATGCTTCAAAGTCCTCTTTTCATGGAATACCATAAGGGCCAGCCTTTCAATAAGAACCATTTAAGACCGTGCCCTATGCTTGAAAATCCGGCTCTTTTAAGGGATATGGTCGAAAGATCAGAAGCTCATGGTACAAATGAAGAATCCGAAGAAAGTGTTGAGCATCTGTGTGCAAAGTGTGATGATTACGCAAAAGAGTGGGCGCCTGTAGCTGACGATATCTGGGCCGGACAGAAACACTATAAGAAGGCATATGAGAATTATGCAAAAAAGGATGAAAAGCCTCTAAACATAGTTGCATTTAAGCACAAACCCAGACAGCATCACTTTAAACATAAGAGAGCTTAAATGCCTCGAATTTTATAGTATTGTTGTTTCATTTACCCTGTCGAATAAAGTTTTATACTTTTCTTTTTCTGATGCAAGGCAGGTTTACAATGATCGGATGTCCCAAACCGGATGAGGGAGATTACACTGAGAAACTGACAGAAGTTATCAGTAACAAGGACATAAGGGATGTTACTATTGCAAGGATGGAAATGCCATGCTGCGTCGGTCTATGGTGTTCCGATGACTCATATAGCGTCGGAACACTTTTTTTATGTTCTAATGGTGCTCCGTGAATCCCTAGTTCAAGTCCCGTATGCGCATAAGTTAGCAATGCCGGAATACTAGAAGTCGCCTTTATCGATTTGTTATTTATTATTTATCGTATTTTAACATAATAATGTTAGAATTAAGTGTGAGTATCTAAAGCAAAGAACAAACAATAAGGCGCGTGTATCATGAAATCAAAAAGGATCCATACTACTATCAGCATAGCCCTCCTTTTCCTGGTAATCTATCTGGGAGTCTTTTTGACGCCTGTTTATGCCTCGTCTGATTCTCCTGCTACAGAATTTACAGTCGGTGTGCCTGTAGACAGATGTCCTATGTTTTACATTGATAAAGACAACGGCAAGATTGCAGGAATCGGCGTTGATCTTATGGAATCCGCTGCCAAAGAAGCTGGTTTCAATGTCGCATTCAAAGCTATAAGTGAATCAAATCTTAAGGAAGCCCTTGATAGTACTGAGTACGATCTTGTTATGCCCTTTGGAAGTGCTGTTTCAAGTGCATCTGGTCAAGCGACCATCGTATCGGACAATCTCATCCAGACTCCATTTACCCTTGTGACTACAGATAAGCACTCTATTTCTGACATAAATACCATCAGAGTAGGCATGCTAAAATCACAGGGCGGAGTAGCAGAAACTGTAAAGCAGTTATACCCTGGAATAACGATAAACCTTTACAATTCCATGGCTGATTGCATTAAAGCGCTTAGAAATGAAGAGGTAGATGCACTTTTACATAACTCATATGCGTGGAGCTATGTGCTTCAAAAGCCATCCTATAATGATCTTAAAGTACAGCCTTCTGCCATGTTTTCAATGGATTTTCGTGCCGGAACTCTTGAAACCCCAGAGGGAAAAAAACGAATTGAACTTCTGAACGAAGGAATTGCAGCTATTCCTGAAACCAAAAAACAGGCTATAGCCCTTGATTACACTACCAGAGATCTTTATGTATATACTTTTGAAGACTATCTCTACCAATATAAGTACTTCCTTATTATTGGGACTATCCTTTTTGCTGCTCTTGTTATAATGCTTGTCCTAAGACAGAAAGCATATTTTGAAGAGCAGAAGGAAAAGATGCGGATAATGGAGGATATCGATCCTCTCACTGGTGTGCTCAGCCACAATGGATTCCGTAAAAAAGTTGAGAAACTACTCACTAACAACCCTGATACACCGTATACGATATCCTATAACAACATAAAAGACTTTAAGTTCATCAACGACAGCTTTGGCTGGAAGGCCGGAGATGAGCTGTTAAAATTTTGGACTGAGAGAAGCCTTGAAGTACTTACCGATAAAGAAGCTATAGGAAGGTATGATGGAGATCATTTTGTTATCCTTCGATGTATTGGCGGCAATGAACAGATTCTTCAGGATGAAAAATATATTTTGACTCCTGTTCGCAATTATTTTAGCGATCGTGGAAAAGACTTTGTTGTAAGGCTCTGCTCTGGTATTTATGTTCTTATGCCTGATGACTATAAAGACATAAACGTGGATAAGATGCTTGATTATGCCCGCATTGCAGAAAGAAAAGTCAGAGAATCCAAGAAAGAAGGATTTGAGTTTTATAACCCAAAGCAGTGGGACATGGGAAGGAAAAGTGCCGGTATCGCAAGTCGCCTTCCTGCAGCTATTGAGTCTGGGGAAATACAAGTATGGTATCAGCCACAGGTCAACTATAAGACTGGGATGATAACTGGTGCAGAGGCTCTTTGCCGCTGGAAAAGCAAGAAGGATGGAAACATTTCTCCGGGAGAATTTATTCCGGTTTTGGAAGATGCTGGGCTTATCTATGATCTTGACTGTCACGTTTGGGACACTGTGTGTAAGGATTTGAAGCGATGGAATGATCAGGGCAGACAACTGTGTGTATCAGTAAACCTATCAAGACTTGATATAGTAAAGAACCCTGATGTAGCCGACCACTTTAATACATTAAAAGAGTTCTATAACCTATTGCCTGGTCAACTTCGTATTGAGATAACGGAAAGCGCATATGTCGAAAACTCCGATACCATCATCAAAACAACAACCAAACTTCGTGAAGCAGGCTTTGAAGTTGAAATGGACGACTTTGGAAGTGGTTACTCATCACTGAATATGTTAAAAGAAGTTATCCTTGATCGCATAAAGCTTGATCTTCGATTTATTACCGGTTCAGGTGACCAAAAGATGGGTCGGACAATACTTAGCTACATGGTCCAGATGATCCATGCTATTGGAACTTCTATTATCGCAGAAGGTGTTGAGACACTGGAACAGGCTGATTTCCTCGGAAGTCTTGGATGTGAGGAAATGCAGGGATATTATTTCTACAAGCCTATGCCGGTAGATGAGTTTGAAGAATTAACGGCATATCCAACAAAGAAATAAAGCCAATAAAGAACGATGTCAGACAGGGGGTCCACTGTCAGTTAAACCTAAAATTGTAAAATCTATAATAACGAGAAAGCCCACAACCATGGGCTTTCTTTTTTTGTCCTTTTACAAAAATCACGATTTAGCTTTAATTTTTAAAGCTACAAAGTGTAAAAAGCCGAATGTTTTAAGCTATTTCTGTAAAAAGCCTAACTTTTAAAGATAAAACTGTTAAACGATGGATAAAGATGAAAAATGGATGACCAAGACCACAAAGTCTACAGAAAGCCTCATAGAGCGTGCCGGTATATCTGTAGGTGCTGATAATAAGCTGGAACTAGATGAGGATGCACTTAAAAAGGCTGATATCAGCACATTGAAGAGTATATTTACTGGATAGATGAATGAGTGGTTGTGGATTACCACTATTTAATAAAATTTTTATATTTTTTAAAGCGAAGCACTATCAGGGTTGACACTCTAAGAACCGATATAAAAAGTGAAAGCTGTAACTATGCTCTTTTTTGACAACACAGGGAGGTGTTTCATGAAGATACAGCAGAACATGGATGTGCAGAATAGCTTTATTCAGGATCAGACCGGCGTATATTCTGCGTCTAAATCACATACTAATAACAAAAACAGCACAACGATATCAGGTGCAAATCTCACAGGAGATAGCCTGATAGCTCAACGACAGGGCCTTGCAAAAAAGCAGGCTCTTAAAGTCGTGTCCGATGCTTTTGGCGGAGAAAAGAAACTGGATGCCCAGATGCAGGGAATAAAGGATGAGATAAAGCGCCTGCAGGAT
>DFGW01000255.1 GCA_002372465.1 Butyrivibrio sp. UBA3740 | reverse complement strand
GTTAACCTCATATCTGTGACGGTGGCGCTCTGTGATCTCTGTTGAACCAAAGAGCTTATAAGCCATTGACTCCTTATCAAGAACGCAAGGATATGAGCCAAGACGTAAGGTTCCTCCGATATCCTCAACACCATTCTGGTCAGGCAAAAGAGCTATCATAGGGTGCTGGGTGTTGGGATCAAACTCGATGGAGTGGGCATCTGCATAGCCAACTACATCTCTTGCAAACTCAACGATTGCCAGCTGCATTCCAAGGCAAAGGCCAAGGAATGGAAGATTGTTCTCACGGGCATACTTTATTGAGGTGATCATTCCATCAATTCCGCGATCGCCAAATCCGCCGGGAACAAGGAGTCCGTCAACGTCTGAGAGCATGTCTGCCACATTGTCCGGAGTAACTTCTTCTGAATCGATCCACTTGATATCCACTGCGGTCTGATTGGAAATACCGCCGTGCTTAAGGGCTTCAACAACGCTTATGTAGGCGTCGTGGAGCTGTGTATACTTACCAACAAGGGCAACCCTTACCGTATGCTTCATGGAGTAGAGGGTGTCAACCATGGCCTTCCAGTCTGTAAGGTCCGGCTCGGGACAATCAAGCTCCAGGCACTCACAGGCAACCTGTGCCAGGTGCTCTTTTTCCATGGCAAGAGGTGCTTCATAGAGGTGCTCAAGATCAAGGTTATTAAGAACGTGGCTTGCAGGAACATTGCAGAAAAGAGCTATCTTATCCTTTGTCTCCTGGTCAAGCTCCAGCTCGCTTCGGCAGACGATAACATCAGGCTGAAGACCCATTCCCTGCATAGTCTTAACTGCAGACTGTGTAGGCTTTGTCTTGATCTCCTGGGAGCAGCGAAGGTAGGGAATAAGGGAAACAAGGATCAGCATTGCATTCTCGTGACCAACCTCATGCTGGAACTGTCTGATGGCCTCAAGGAATGGCTGGGACTCGATGTCTCCCACGGTTCCGCCAACCTCGATGATGGCTATCCTTGTCTCATCATCTGTAAAGTTCCTGTAGAACTTGCTCTTGATCTCGTTTGTTATGTGAGGGATTACCTGAACAGTCCTTCCGCCGTAGTCGCCGCGGCGCTCCTTCTGGAGAACTGACCAGTAAATCTTACCTGTTGTAACGTTTGAGTTTTTATCCAGATTCTCGTCAATAAACCTCTCGTAATGGCCAAGGTCCAGGTCGGTCTCAGTGCCGTCCTCTGTAACGAATACTTCTCCGTGCTGTACAGGGTTCATGGTACCAGGATCAATGTTGATATAGGGGTCAAATTTCTGCATTGTAACCTTGTATCCGCGGGCCTTCAACAGACGCCCCAAAGATGCAGCGGTTATCCCCTTTCCAAGACCTGATACAACACCACCAGTCACAAAGATGTACTTTACTGCCATTTAGCTTTTTCCTCCCGATTTTTGACGAAATTGATTGATAAAGATTGAAATATCAAATTGCACGCGATATAATTCTATGTTATAGTGCTGATATTAATATAAGAAGAACGGTTATCTCGCATCATACTATGATATTATAGCATGAAGTGCAATATTAGGAAGTAGGAAAATATATGGATAATAATCAGAATCAGAGAAACAACAACCCCCTTGGTGGCGGCGATAACGGCAGCTCACCAAGACGTCAGAATATAATACTTTTATTGGTGGCAGCCCTTGTAACCATGGTCTGCATGACTTATTTCCTCAGGGCATTTTCTGAGAACACCAACACTGAAGTTACTTATTCTGAATTCCTTCAGATGGTAAATGACAACAAGATCGAGAAGATCGTTATCGAGGAAGACCGTGTCAACATTTACCCCAAGGAGACCAAGGAAGAGGATCAGCTTGGTTTTGGATACTCCCTTACAGGATATTCCACAGTTACTTATTACACGGGAAAGGCCGAGGATGACACCGACCTGACCAAGAGAATGCTTGATGCGGGAGTTGAGGTTTCCAGCGAAGTTCCCGACAGCTCAGGAGCTATTCTCACATTTATTCTTTACTACATCGCTCCGATCCTTCTTATGTGGTTCCTTCTTTCCATCATCTTCAAGAGAATGGGCAGAGGCGGCGGACCACTCAGCGTAGGAAAGAGCAATGCCAAGGTCTATGTTCAGAAGGAGACAGGCGTTACCTTTAAGGACGTGGCAGGTGAGGACGAGGCAAAAGAGTCCCTGGTTGAAGTTGTAGATTTCCTCCACAACCCTGCAAAGTACGCCAAGATCGGAGCCAAGCTCCCCAAGGGTGCCCTTTTGGTAGGACCTCCCGGAACAGGTAAGACTCTTTTGGCAAAGGCCGTTGCAGGCGAAGCCCATGTTCCCTTTTATTCACTGGCAGGTTCAGACTTCATCGAGCTCTATGTCGGTGTTGGTGCCAGCCGTGTAAGAGACCTCTTTAGCGAAGCAAGCAAGAACGCACCATGTATCATTTTTATAGATGAGATAGATGCCATCGGTAGAAGCCGTGACAGCAAGTACGGCGGCGGTAATGAGGAGAGAGAGCAGACTCTTAACCAGCTTCTTTCCGAGATGGATGGTTTTGATTCATCCAAGGGTGTACTTATCCTTGGTGCCACCAACAGACCTGAGATCCTTGATAAGGCCCTTCTTCGTCCCGGACGTTTTGACAGACGTATCATCGTTGATAAGCCTGACCTAAAGGGCCGTGAGGAGATCCTTAAGGTTCACTCCAAGGATGTTAAGATGGATGAGACCGTAGATCTTAAGGGCATTGCTCTGGCAACCAGCGGAGCTGTAGGATCAGACCTTGCCAACATGATCAACGAGGCAGCCATCAATGCAGTAAAGGCTCACAGAGAGTATGTCTGCCAGCAGGATCTTATGGAAGCTGTAGAGCAGGTTCTTGTGGGAAAAGAGAAAAAGGACAGAATCCTCAGCAAGGAAGAGAGAAAGATCGTATCCTACCACGAGGTTGGACACGCCCTTATCAGCGCAGTTCAAAAGAACACAGAGCCCGTGCAGAAGATCACCATTGTTCCAAGAACCATGGGAGCTTTGGGATATGTTATGCAGGTGCCTGAGGATGAGAAATATCTTCAGACCAAGGACGAGCTCATTGATGATATCATCGTTTCCCTTGGCGGACGTGCGGCAGAAGAGGTTATATTCAACACCGTTACCACAGGCGCAGAGAACGACATTGAAAAGGCAACCAATATGGCCCGCAGCATGATCACCATGTTCGGTATGAGCGACAGGTTCGGTCTCATGCAGCTGGAGTCGATTCAGAACAGATACCTTGACGGAAACAGGGTACTTAACTGCTCAGACAAGACGGCAGCAGATGTAGATGCTGAAGTTCAGAAGCTCCTTTCAGAGTGCTATGACAGGGCTAAGCAGATCATCAGAGAGCACCTGGATTCCATGGATAAGATAGCCCAGTTCCTCATCGAGAAGGAGACCATTACAGGTAAGGAATTCATGAAGATCTACCGCGAGGTGGAGAACATTCCTGAGCCTACCGAGGAGGAGCAGGAGAAGGCCAAGCAGGGCAGGATCTATGCCACAAGAGCTGAGTCAGCACTTGTTGGTGAGAACGTACCTGTTAAGAAACCTTCAGGAAAAGAGGCTACATCCGCTGATACATCAGAAGTCAAAACCGAAGCAGCTTCAGAGGGCGCAGCCTCTGAAAGTGCCGGGGATGTGGTAGCAAATGCGGAGTCTACAGTTGGACAGGCCATAGAAAAAGCTGCTGATTTTGAGGCACATATGGCAGAAGCCATAGTGGATGACAAGCCCGAATTTATCGAGGATAAGGGTCCTGAAAACGACAAGCCCACTCAGGGGAGAGACGGACTGTTCTCTCACGTTCCACAGGACTTTGATAAAAAAGACTGAAATAATGAGTATGAAAAGAGTCATGGGAGGCTAAAACCCATGGCTCTTTTTGTTGCACAAGACCGGCAAGCCATGGACGCAAGTGCTGTACAACGCAAAGCTACGGGCTCTTAAGGACTTGTCACTTTCCCCTCGTGACAAAGTTAAATATGTATGAATTGAAAAATCGGGATGCGGCAAATACAATAAACTTACAACAACACGAATGCATTCGGATATTCAAGAAACTCATATGGCAGACGTGCCTCGAGTTACCTATCAGTTTAGCTTGGAAGGGGAAATCCAAATGAAAGAAAAGATTCAAAGCTTCGGCCGTTTCCTTAGCGGAATGGTAATGCCAAATATCGGCGCATTTATCGCATGGGGTCTTCTCACTGCTCTGTTCATCGACAGTGGATGGCTTCCAAACGCACAACTTAGCTCAATCGTTGGCCCAATGTTGACATACGTTTTGCCAGTTCTCATAGCATACCAGGGAGGAAAAATGGTAGGGGGAGCTCGCGGAGCAGTCATGGGTGCGATCATGACAATCGGTGTTATCTGCGGAACAGAGTACACTATGTTCATGGGAGCAATGATCGCAGGACCACTTGCCGGCTGGGTTATCAAGAAATTCGACAAGGCTGTTGAGGGTAAGATCCCATCAGGATTTGAGATGCTTGTAAACAACTTCTCAGTTGGTATCCTTGGTCTTTTACTTGCTATCGTAGGCTACTACGTAATCGGCCCATTCATGGGCGGAGTGCTTGCATTCCTTAACGCAGGCGTTGCAGTACTTGTTAACAACAACATACTTCCACTGGTTTCAGTATTTGTTGAGCCAGCTAAAGTTCTTTTCCTTAATAACGCTATCAACCACGGTATCTTCACTCCTCTTGGAGCAGAGCAGGTTGCAAGTGCAGGAAAGTCTATCTTCTACATGATCGAGACAAACCCTGGCGCAGGTACAGGTGTACTTCTTGCTTACATGCTGTTCTCAAAGGATAAGGTAACAAAGGATTCAGCACCCGGAGCACTTATCGTTCATCTCCTTGGTGGAATCCACGAGATCTACTTCCCATATGTGCTCATGAATCCACTTCTTCTTCTTGCAACAATCGGTGGTTCAGTAGCAGCAATGATCTTCAACACACTGTTCAAGCTTGGTCTTGCAGGTCCTCCATCACCTGGATCAATCATTGCTTATGTAGGAATGGCTCCTAAGGGATCAACATTCATGGTACTTCTTTCTGTAGTAGTTGCTGCAGCAGTTTCATTCGTAATCGCAGCTCCTATCGTAAGACTCTCAAACTCAAAGCAGAGCCTTGAGGACTCTACAGCACAGATGAAGGAAATGAAGGCAGAGTCTAAAGGCGTCGCAGCAAGCGAAGTTACAACAGCAGCTGACAGCCTTGTAAAGACAAATGCAGCAGATGTAAAGCACATCGTATTTGCTTGTGACGCAGGAATGGGATCATCAGCAATGGGTGCTACAGTACTTAAGAAAAAACTGACAGAGGCAGGAAGAACAGATATTGAAGTTAAGCATGCTTCAGTTTCAGAGATACCTGCTGATGCTCAGATAGTTGTAACACATCAGGAGCTTGCAGGAAGAGCAAAGAAGAGCGCTCCAAATGCAAGGATCATCACCATCAGTAACTTCATGTCAGCACCTGAGTATGATGCACTGGCAAAAGAGCTGAAGGCATAAGAAAGAAAATCAAATGGAACTTACACCACGCATAAGACAGATCTTAATATATTTGCTTGGCGCAGAGCAACCAGTCACTGACAGTGAAGTGGCTGATGCTCTGGGTGTAAGTAAACGTACTATTTTAAGGGAAGCGGACTACATCGGAAGCATCCTCAAAAGCTATGACCTGACTCTTGTTCGGAAAAAGGGTGAGGGAAGCCAGATCGAAGGTGACAGAGAAAAGAAGGAAGAGCTCCTTATGATGGTCAAGGCCAGAAAGGAGCAGGTGGTCTCCGACAAGGAGAAGAGAAGAAACCTTTTAAAGCTGGAGCTTTTACGAAACAGAGAACCTCAAAAGCTCTTTTACTACAGCGACATGTTCGGAGTAAGTGAAGCGACAATATCCACTGACCTGGAGGCAATAAGCGGCTGGGCAAAGGAGTGTCATCTTGAGATTATCAGGAAGCCCGGCTACGGGATCGCACTTTCCGGAAGTGAAAAGAGCTATAGAACTGCACTTCAGCGCTTTGTCACTGAAAATCTAAAAACACACAAGGAATCTGAAGCCGGAGACAATATCTATCTTCTTATGAATGAAGAGGTCTTGTCTGAGGTGGAAGAGGTTCTGGAGAGAACAAAGGAGCCATATCTTCGTCTTCTGACAAACGATGCCTATGTTGGGCTTTTGGTCCATCTGGCTGTTGCGGTTGAGAGGATAAGGCAGGGAGAACTTGTATCGGAAGAGACTTACGATGCCAGATACGACAACGGGTATGACATAGCCAAGAACATCGCTACTGCCCTTGAGGAGGAGTTCTCAATTCAGCTTCCGGAATCGGAAGTAAACAACATTCTGCTCCACATAAAGGGAGCAAAGCTAAACTACACAAATGAAGCCATCGGCCAAAGCGGGATTGATACCGGAGAGCTGATGGGAATTATAGATGCGATGATAGATGTTCTGGATCCTGATTTTGCCAGGGAACTCCGCTGTGAGGATGACTTTATCAGAGGTCTCATGGTTCATCTGGAGCCTGCACTTTATCGCATGAAGAATGACATGACAATAAGTAACCCTTTGCTTTCGGAGATAAAGCAGGAATATCCTGACGTATTTTCTGACTGCGAGAGGGCTGCAGAGGTAATAACAGAAAAGACAGGTCTGGTACCCAATGAGGCAGAGATTGGATATCTTGCAATGCATCTTGGTGCTGCAAAAGAGAGGATCGAGTCACGAAAGAAAAAGAGACGCACGGTAACCATAGGTGTTATCTGTGCCAGCGGCTTTGGTGTTGCGCAGCTTATGATGGCCAAGCTAAAGCGTGAGTTCGCTGACTGGGACATCGTCCTTAAGGCATACGGAAGTGATGAGATCACTCAGCACATAGTATCAAGAACAGATTTCTTTATCTCCAGTATCAATGTGGACGACCTGGGAGTGGATTATTGCCTGGTTAATCCTCTGATCACTCAGAGGGATGTTTTACAGATAAGCGTTAAGATCGATGAATACGCATCTATGCCGGCAAGGCAGGAGAATAATGACTTTACGAGACAGCTGGATGAGATCAATAACATCATCACCAGAGTTAAAGGTGTTATTCGAAGGTATCATCATCTGACAGTTTCAAAGGACACTACACTGGAGGGGCTTATAAGGCTCTTGGCATCTGAAATGACTGACAGCTCAAAAGCGGCCGCAGTCCTTGCGGCGGACATCAAGTCCAGAGAGCAGGTAATGAGTCAGCTTTTCCCGGAGATCGGGATAGCTCTTTTCCACTGCAGAAGCAAGGCGGTAAAAGAGTGCCAGATAGTCACAGCAGGTTTGGATGGCGAAAGGGCTTTTACGGATCAGGCGCTATATGGAATACAGGCAGTGCTGTGTATGACAATGCCGGTGGATGAAAACAGAAAACAGAATGCAGAGATGCTTGGCAGAGTTTCAAGCGCCATCATCGAGGACGAGGAGTTTCTGGGATCTCTGAAAGAAGGAGATGAAGAGGCTATACAGGATAAGCTGCAGGAAATACTAAAGGGTTATTTTAGTGAGCAGCTCAGTGTCTTATAAAATCGGAGGTTACACAATGATACTTGAGAAGAAAAACATCTTTATCAATCAAAAGCCCGGTAATAAGGAGGACATCATCAGAAAGATAGGAGATATATTCCAGTCCCAGGGCTACACAAATGAGTATTATACTCAGGCAATGCTGGATAAAGAGAAGGTGTTTAATACATATATTGGGAATGAGATAGCAATTCCTCACGGTATTGAGGAGGCTAAGAAGCATATTAAAATGACAGGTCTGGTGCTTATGACCTTCCCTGAGGGACAGGACTGGGGCGCCAGCGAGAAGGTAAAGGTCGTTATCGGAATAGCAGCGGTTGGAGATGAGCATCTTGATGTGCTGCAGAAGATCGCCATGACCTTCTCGGACAAGGCAGGAGTAGAGAATCTTCTTACATTAAATGAAGATGAGATCAGTAACCTATTTGAAGGATAAACTTGCGCTTTCGGAGGAAAAAACAATGAAGACTAAAGCAGTAAGAATGTACGGTGAAATGGATTTAAGGCTCGAGGAGTTTGAGCTTCCACAGATAAAGGATGATGAGATCCTTGTTAAGGTAATAAGTGACAGTATCTGCATGTCAACCTACAAGCTGGCTAAGCAGGGAAAGAAACATAAGAGAGCACCTCAGGACATTGACGTCAATCCTATAATCACAGGACACGAGTGCTCCGGAGTTATCGTAGAGGTCGGAGAAAAGTGGAAGGATAAGTACAAGGTAGGAGATAAGTGGGCACTTCAGCCGGCACTTAACTACCAGGGAAAGCTTGATTCTCCCGGATATTCATATCGCTTCTGCGGCGGAGATGCTACTTACTGCATCATGCCTCACGAAGTTATGGAGCTGGATGCTCTTTTGCCTTATAACGGAGAGAGCTTCTACCAGGCATCCCTTGGAGAGCCAATGAGCTGCATTATCGGTGGCTATCATGCCAATTATCATACAAACAAGCAGAACTACAACCATGCCATGGGTACCAAGGAGGGTGGAAACATCCTTATCATGGGTGGATGTGGACCTATGGGCCTTGGAGCAGTAAGCTACGGCCTTAGATTTGAGAATAAGCCCAAGAGGATCGTGGTTACTGACCTCGACGATGCAAAGCTTGCAAGGGCAGCAGCTGTAATCAGCCCTGAGTTTGCAAAAGAAAAGGGCGTTGAGCTTATCTACTTCAACTCATCAGCAGCTGATGCAGAGGAAAAGCTCATGGAGATCACAGAGGGACACGGCTACGATGACGTATTTGTCTATGTTCCAGTAAGAAGCGTTGCCGAGATGGGCGACAGACTTCTGGCTTTTGATGGCTGCATGAATTTCTTTGCTGGTCCTACAGACAATCAGTTTAAGTCAGAGATCAACCTGTACAACGCTCATTACACCAGCACCCACATCCTTGGAACAACAGGCGGTAACAATGATGACCTCTTAGAGGCTCTTCAGCTTGCTGCCAAGGGTGAGATCAATCCTTCAGTTATGGTAACTCATGTTGGCGGACTTGATGCAGCTGCTGATGCAACCTGCAACCTGCCCAGCATTCCCGGCGGTAAGAAGCTGATCTACACACAGATCGAAATGCCTCTTACAGCTATAGATGATTTTGAAAAACTCGGTGAAAGTGATCCTTTGTTCAAGAAGCTCGACGAGTGCTGCAAAAAGAACGCTGGACTCTGGAACCCTGAAGCAGAGAAGATTCTTTTTGAGCACTTCGGAGTGGAAGTATGAAGCAGATCTGCTACACAGTGAAAGACCCGGAGGGGGTGCATGCACTTCCCGCCAGTGGACTTATAAAGCTTGCTGAAAACTTTGCCTGCGAGATAACCGCAGAGGGGAACGGTAAGAGAGTTGACGCCAAGCACGTCTTTGGGCTTGTTGGTCTTGGGGTTAAACAGGGCCAGACTCTTACCCTTACTTTTGACGGCGAAGACGAAGATAAGGCAGCAGGCGAAATAGAACGGTATCTGCAGGGTAACCTGTGATATAAATTGTATCCTTTTTTTCCTCATCATATTAAACCACCGGCCGGGAGCATCCTCTTTAAAAGTTCCCGGATTGGTGGTTTAATTGTTATATGCCGGCATTTGATATAAAAGAAGAATTAAAAAAGCTCCCCAATAAACCGGGAGTCTACATAATGCATGACGAGGCTGACACCATAATGTACGTGGGAAAGGCCATAAACCTTCACAACCGTGTAAGGTCTTATTTTCGTTCAAACATAGGCCGTGGACCTCAGATTGACCGAATGGTCAAGCAGATTGCAAGGTTTGAATATATTGTTACGGATTCAGAACTGGAGGCCCTGGTCCTTGAGAATAACCTGATCAAGGAGCACAGCCCCAGATATAACACCCTTCTTAAGGATGACAAGACCTATCCCTATATTAAGGTTACAGTGTCTGAAGAATATCCAAGGATCCTTTTCTCCAGGCTCATGAAGAAGGACAAGTCCAGGTACTTTGGACCCTTCACCAGCGCAGCGGCAGTTAAGGATACCATTGAGCTTATCAATAAATTATACGGTCTTCGGACCTGCAACAGAGTTCTGCCGAGGGATATAGGTGCAGAGCGCCCGTGTCTTAACTATCACATGAAGCAGTGCTGCGGTCCATGTACCGGAGAGGTCTCCAAGGAGGATTACAGGGCCAGGATCGACATGGCACTGGACTTTTTAAATGGCAACTATGCAGTCATATTAAAAGACCTTCAGGCCAAGATGGAGGCTGCTTCCGAGGAACTGGACTTTGAGAATGCAGCCAAATACAGGGACCTTATCGCATCGGTAAAGGTGGTTGCCCAGAAACAGAAGATGACGGATTCTTCTATGGAGGATAAGGACATTGTAGCCATTGCCTCCGATGATAATGATGCGGTTGTACAGGTATTCTTTGTAAGGGACGGGCGCCTTATCGGAAGAGAGCATTTTTATATGACTCATGTTTCGGAAAATCCCCAGTCGGAGATCCTTGGAAACTTCGTTAAACAGTTCTATGCCGGAACACCTTTCATCCCCAGGCAGCTTCTTCTTCCTGAGCCCATTGAGGACATGGAGATAATTGAGAAGTGGCTTACTCAGCGAAAGGGCAGCAGGGTTTATATAAATGTTCCCGAGCGAGGCCAGAAGGAAAAACTCATGGAGCTGGCAGCCCAGAACGCAGAGCTGGTGCTGTCCAAGGACAAGGAGAGGATAAAGAGAGAAGAAGGCCGTACCATAGGAGCGGTCAAAGAGATAGAAAATCTTCTTGGCATCAAGGGGCTTAACAGAATGGAAGCCTATGATATTTCCAATATCAGTGGCTTTGCCAATGTAGGTTCCATGGTGGTCTACGAAAAAGGTAAACCTAAAAAGAGTGACTACCGCAAATTCAGGATAAAGACCGTGGCAGGCCCTGATGACTACGCCTGCATGCATGAGGTCCTCACCAGAAGGCTGCTTCATGGAATAGAAGAAAGACATGAGCTTCAGGTCAGAGACATAGATGCTAAGTACGGCTCTTTTACCAAGTTTCCTGACCTTATCCTTATGGATGGCGGAAGGGGGCAGGTCAACATATGTTTACAGGTCCTTGAGGAACTTGGAATAAACATTCCTGTCTGCGGAATGGTAAAGGACGACAATCACAGGACCAGAGGCCTATATTATAATAATGTAGAGCTTCCTATAGACACCAGGTCAGAAGGTTTTAAGCTCATAACAAGAATACAGGATGAAGCCCACAGATTTGCCATAGAGTACCACAGGTCCCTTCGAAGTAAAGCCCAGGTAAAGAGCTCTTTGGACGATATTCCGGGAATCGGACCCGCAAGAAGGAAGGCTTTGATGAAGAGCTTTGAGACCATAGAGGACATAAGAAATGCTTCTGTAGAGGAGCTTTCCAAGGTGCCGGACATCCCCGAAAATGTGGCGCGGCAGATTTATGATTTCTTTCATCAAACGCCTTGATAATATTTGAACAAGCTACATATCTGTGATATTATTTAGGCGTCGTAAATACAGATTTTACAAAGGAGATTCCCATGTCTAGTGTAAGTTTGAAAACTATCATTGAGAAAATGAAGCTTGAGAACCTCACTCCGGAACTGGATATCAAGAAGATCAGGATAAGCCAGCCGGACATCAACAGGCCGGCGCTTCAGCTGGCAGGCTACTTTGAGCACTTTGAGGCCACAAGACTTCAGATCATAGGATTCGTTGAGTATACCTATATGGAGTCACTGCCTGAGAACAAAAAGGAGAAGATGTACAGGGAATTCCTTTCTTTTGATATTCCCGGAGTTGTTTTCTGCCGTGAACTGGCTCCAGATCCCCTGTTTGTAAAGATTGCCGTTGAGGAGAAGGTTCCTGTTCTTATCACCAAGAAATCCACATCCTCATTTATGGCCGAGATCATAAGATGGCTGAATGTCAAACTGGCTCCATGCATTTCAATCCACGGTGTTTTGGTTGATGTATACGGTGTCGGCGTTCTTATTACCGGTGAGAGCGGAATCGGTAAGTCTGAGACAGCTATCGAGCTCATAAAGAGAGGGCATCGTCTTGTTTCAGATGACGTAGTAGAGATCAGAAGGGTAAGTGAAGAGACTCTTATCGGATCTGCCCCTGATATAACCAAACACTTCATTGAGATGAGAGGTGTTGGTATCATCGATGTTAAGACTCTTTACGGTGTATCAAGCGTAAGGGAGACTCAGACCATCGACCTTGTTATCAAGCTTGAGGACTGGGACAAGGACAAGGAATATGACAGACTTGGCCTTGAGGAGGAGCACACAGAGTATCTTGGAAACAAGGTAGTGTGCCACAGGATTCCTATCCGTCCCGGAAGAAACCTGGCTGTCATCTGTGAGTCTGCAGCGGTTAACCACAGACAGAAGGCCATGGGCTACAACGCAGCTCAGGAGCTTTACAACAGAGTTCAGAACTCTCTTGCAAGGAGACGTTCTGAGGACGACGATGACGAAGATTGATAATAACCAACATATAAAAGAGAGGGTGCAAACATGACAAGATACGTATTTGGTGCAGATGTTGGAGGAACTACAGTTAAGATCGGACTTCTTACAGAGACAGGTGAGAGGGTGGATTTCTGGGAGATCCCCACAAGAACAGAGGATCACGGATCACAGATCATTCCTGATATCGCAGCTTCCATCAGAGCCAAGATGAAGGAAAAAAATATAGAAGATACTCAGGTTGTAGGAGCAGGCGTAGGTGTTCCCGGCGCTGTTAATGCTGACGGCCTTTGCCACCAGGCAGTAAACCTTGGATGGGAGAAGGTTAATGTAGTCAACGAGCTTCATTCAGCTTTGAAGCTCCCTGTAAAGGCAGGGAATGATGCCAATGTGGCAGCTCTGGGCGAGGCCTGGAAGGGCGGCGGACAGGGCTATCCCAACATGTGCCTTGTAACTCTTGGAACCGGCGTTGGCGGCGGAATCATCATCGACGGCAAGATTCTCACAGGTGCTAAGGGATCAGGCGGAGAGATCGGGCACCTTCACCTTGTGGATGACGAGCCTGAGACCTGCGGATGCGGAAATCACGGCTGCTTTGAGATGTATGCCAGCGCAACAGGTGCAGTAAGACTTGCAAAGAGACTCCTTGCTTCCACAGATGAGGACAGCGTTCTCAGAAACAAGGACTTTGAGTGCAGAGATATCTTTGATGCAGCCAAGAACGGCGACAAGCTTGCAGTAAAGGCTGCAGAACAGTACGGCTATTACCTTGGAAAGGGCATCGCAGCTGTGGCATCAGTAGTTAATCCTGAGATCATCGTTCTTGGTGGCGGCGTTTCAAAGGCTGGAGATATGCTCTTTGATCTTCTTAAGCCAAGCTTTGAGAAGTACGTATTCCCGGGATGTAAGGACGCTAAGTTTGCTCTTGCAAAGCTTGGTAACGACGCCGGAGTATACGGAGCAGCCAAGTTAGTAATCAGTTGATTGGGGACAGGATTTGAACAGCGAGATCATTGCTTATTTAAAGGATATAGTATCCGAAGAAAATATCTATATAGACGAACCAATGAGCAGGCACACCACGTTTAGAACCGGTGGGCCTGCCAGCTTGTTTTTATGCCCGGGAAACGTACAGGAGCTTGAGAAGGTAGCTCTGCTTATCAGAAAGCTTGGTCTTCCTTACTTTATCATCGGAAACGGTAGTAATCTCCTGGTTTCGGATGCGGGCTTTGAAGGAGTTATGATTTCTCCCACGAGACTTGATAGCATAAGTCTCGTGGGAGAAAATAAGATCCTTGCCCAGGCAGGAGCACTTAACTCAGGCATTGCAGCCTTTGCCAGGGATAACAGCCTTACAGGCTTTGAATTTGCTGCCGGAATACCCGGAACCATAGGCGGAGCCATGATAATGAATGCCGGTGCCTATGGCGGCGAGATGAAGATGATCACAGAGCAGGTGGATGTGCTCTCCCCTGAGGGCGAGTTCATGACCCTCAGCAATGACAACATGGAATTTGGTTACAGGAATAGCGCCATAAAGGGAAGAGGTTATATAGTTCTTTCTGCCCTTCTTAAGCTGAAAAAGGGCTCAGAAAAAGAGATCTCTGAGACAATGAAAGAGCTTGCCCTTAAGCGCAAAGAGAAGCAGCCTCTGGAGTATCCAAGTGCAGGATCCACCTTCAAAAGGCCTGAGGGTTACTTTGCCGGAAAGCTTATAGAGGACGCGGGGCTAAGAGGCTTTAGTGTAGGAGACGCACAGGTTTCAGAGAAGCACTGCGGCTTTGTAGTCAATAAAGGAAATGCTACTTCCTCAGATATATATGCACTTATAAAGGAAGTTAAGGATAGGGTTTATTCTTCTTTTGGAGTTACCCTTGAGCCGGAAGTTATAATGGTTGGAGAATTCTGATATGAGATTTGTCATCGTGACCGGAATGAGTGGCGGAGGGAAGGCCACTGCCATACATATGCTTGAAGACGCAGGATTTTACTGCGTTGATAATCTGCCGGTTTCTCTGATAGAGAAGTTTACAGAGCTTATAACCATGCCCGATTCAGGAATCACCAAGGTGGTTCTTGGTATAGACGCCAGAGCAGGCCAGAGTTTTGAAGGGGTTTCCGGCATCATTGATTCCATGAAGGAAAAGGGAATTCCGGTTGAAATTCTTTTCATGGATTGCAGTGACGAAGTTCTTATAAAGAGATATAAGGAGTCAAGAAGGATCCACCCTATGAATGCCGTGGGAGACAGGCTTGAGGATGGCATTGCCAAGGAAAGGGAGGTTCTGGCAGAGATCAAGAAGAAGGCTGATTATGTCATCGATACTTCGACGCTTCTTACCAGAGAACTCAAGAGGGAGCTGGACAAGATCTTTGTAGAGAATGCAGAATACAATTCTCTTATGGTGAACATCATGTCCTTTGGCTTTAAGCATGGTATTCCATCTGACGCGGACCTTGTATTTGACGTCAGATTTCTTCCAAACCCATATTATATCGATGAACTCAAGCATCAGACAGGCAACGATAAGCCTGTTCAGGACTATGTAAAGAGCTTCCCTGCCTGTGGGGAGTTTGTGGATAAACTGACAGATATGCTGACCTTCCTGATCCCCGGATATGTTCAGGAGGGCAAGTATCAGCTGGTGGTGGCCATTGGATGTACGGGAGGCCAGCACAGAAGTGTAACCATCGCAAACGAGATTTATGACCGGCTTGAGAAAACCAAGGGAGACTTTGGGCTTAAGCTTTTCCACAGGGACGTCAAAGAGGCTAAGTGAGAAATGTCTTTTTCCTCAGAAGTAAAAGAGGAACTCTCAAAGCGCATCGGTTCATCCCGCCACTGTCAGCTGGCAGAGCTGGCTGCCATAATAACCTGTATTGGCTATGTGGGGGCGGATGAGGACGGCGAAATGGTGCTGTATCTGCAGCCGGAAAACAGCCTGGCGCTTAGAAAGTTCTTTACATTAATAAAAAAAGCATTTAATATAGTTACTAGCTTTCTGGAGGATGTGCCGGACATTAAGAGCGCAGGCCGAATCTACAGGCCGGTTCTTAAGGATAAAGAGGAGCTGACGGCGCTTTTAAAGGCCACAAGGCTTATGGAGTCAGACGGCAGCATCAGGAAGTTCGAGGACGGAGCAAGTCCTATTATCACCAAGAACTCCTGCTGCAAAAGAGCTTTCCTTCGGGATGCGTTTTTGTGTATAGGCTCAATCAGTGATCCCAATAAGGGGTATCATCTGGAGTTTGTCTGCACCAGCGAAGGTCAGGCATATCAGCTGCAAGAGCTGATAGAGAGCTTCGACACGGAAGCCAGAATTGTTCAAAGAAAGAAGTACCATGTCCTCTATGTCAAGGAGGGCGCCGGAATAGTAGATCTTCTTAACATCATGGAGGCGCCTGTCAGTCTTATGAATCTTGAGAATTTAAGGATTCTCAAGGAGATGAGAAATTCCATTAACAGACGAGTCAATTGCGAGGTCGCAAACATCACCAAGACAGTGAATGCAGCCACCAAGCAGATAGAGGATATAACCTATATCAGGGATAATTACGGATTCAGGAAACTGCCGGACAGCTTAAGGGAGATGGCAGAAGTAAGACTGGAACATCCGGATTCAACACTGATAGAGCTGGGAGGTTTTTTGGATCCCCCGGTAGGGAAGTCCGGAGTTAATCACAGACTTCGCAAGCTGTCGGAGCTTGCGGACAGGATAAGAGGTTAGAGGTTCTAAGGAGGATATTATGATCACAAAATCTATCGAGATCAAGCTGCCAAGAGGATTGGAAGCAAGACCTGTTGCTGAGCTTGTACAGCTTGCAAGCAAGTACGAGAGCACTGTTCATATCGAGGCTCAGTCCAAGAAAGTGAACGCAAAGAGCATCATGGGTATGATGACACTTAATCTCACTTCAGGAGAGGCAGTTACAGTTATCGCAGAGGGAACTGATGAAGAGGCAGCAGTTGCCGATTTAGAGAATTTCCTTCAGGGAAATGGACAGAACTAATCCCGAAAATAAAAAAGACCCTATAAAAAGGGAGGATGCCAGGTAAGCTTCCTTACCTGGCATATTATGAAAAAGTTTTTGTTTGGTATTGTCTTAACTCATCTGACAATATTATAATAACAAGCCTTTATGTCTAAAAGA
>DFGW01000069.1 GCA_002372465.1 Butyrivibrio sp. UBA3740 | reverse complement strand
GGTCCAATCATGCAATAACTGCTCCGTCTATGTTAGTGAATACGTTGCTCTTGTTTTCTGTCTGGTCCATTGCTGTCACTACTGTGTTATTAGGTACATTTACTATGAATGCCAGCTGATCCACAAGGATAAGTGAATCCTTAATGCCTTTTTCGCTGGCTTCCATCTTGCCCTGGTTCAGTCTGTCCATCTGCTCATTTGTCAGCTCGATGTTTCGAAGACTCAGCCTGTTCATGGCATGCTTAGAAAACTTAACAGGTTCTTCACTGTTAATTATATCGGCTGACTCTTTAAATTTATTTAGTACTGAAGCAAAAGAATTTTCTCCAGTAGGCAAGGGTTGACTTTCCTTGCCTACTTTAGGAGTTTTAGGATTTAAGTACTGATCCTGGACTTGTCCGATGGACATAAATTTTCTGTCATCCAGTGTCATGTCAGTGTTCCTCCGTGAATGTTGTAAGAAGCTTAAACTGTATCGTCCTTCTCAACAAATTTTCTGTGTGTATCATTTCTGATATCATCAATTCGGTTCACATACTGAAGAAGTGCTGTAACGTAGTTTTTATCCATGAGCTTTTTGGCCTTATCAGGCATGTTCTCGTTGTAATACTGATACATGGTATCGATGGTAAGACCGTGCTCTTCTTCTGTAACCATATCAAGACTTCTGGGAAGCTTATCAATAGCCTTCTGGAAATCTTCCACAGCCTCAAGGGCTTCTGTGTAGCTGGAATCAAGAACCTGAATAACATCCTCGATGTCGTAGTTGACTCCGCCTATGTTGAGGTAAGCTTTGTTTCCGCTGTAGTTCACATAATCAACAACGCCTTGTATCTCTG
The DNA here is from genome assembly GCA_002372465.1 of Butyrivibrio sp. UBA3740. Taxonomy (GTDB): domain Bacteria; phylum Bacillota; class Clostridia; order Lachnospirales; family Lachnospiraceae; genus Butyrivibrio. The sequence goes on along the minus strand of DFGW01000069.1, from coordinate 5,690 downwards.
TGGAAGTGCCGTTCTCAGGATTGGTCTGCTTGATGGTAACTGTCTTTCCTACCATCTCAGATGCTCTTGATAAGGACATGGCGCTGGCCATGTTTGAGAGCTGCTCAACCTGTGTGAAGGTAGCATACTGTGATATATATTCAGTATTTGAAGTAGGTTCCAAAGGATCCTGATATTTCATCTGAGCTACAAGGATCTGCATGAAAGCATCTTTGTCATAGCCACTTGGTGCGGTCTTGGATGCAGCCTCCTGCTCTTTGGTCTTAATACCGGAGTTTATAACTTCACCATTCTTTATGATTGCATTTACTGAACTTGAATCTGCCATAATTTCTAACCTCGTTTTTGAAAATCAGTTAAGCACTGAAATCAACTGAGTTCCCGTTTGCTGCCATCATCTGAACAGCTATTCTTTCGGCGTCACTTGTTATCTCTTCAACTTCTTCATCTTCCAGTTCAGAAAGGTTTATTCTCCTTAGAGGTTTAACCTTCTTATCGCCATCTGCCTGTCCGCTCTGTCTGTCCCTTCCCTGCTCCAGATTCTGTTCGAATCCATGGCTTTGAATTGTTACTTCAATGGCATTTACCTTTATTCCCTGCTCATCGAACTTCTGCTGTAGGGAAACCATGGAAGCTTCTACAGCTTCTTTTACAAGATGGTTCTGAGCAGTGAACTTAGCAACAATTCCGTCTTTTCCGCTGGTAAGAAGAACATTTACATTACCAAGACTGGCGGGATGAAGCTGAAGCTCCATTGATGTTTCTTCTGTTTTTGCTGAAATAGTGATCTTTTCAGTAATCTGCCTGATGATATCTTCCATCTGTGCTCTGTCGGTGTAGCTTGTCTGTGCTGAGGCATCTACGTTTGCAGCAGCATCTGCGATATTATTCATCACCTGATTGAAAAGATTTGATGACTCGGCTCCGGACTGGAAAGCACCTTTGTTTTCGCCTGAGTTTTTGGGACTCTCTGCGATTACTTCAACCGGCTTTTCTTCAAACGAAACCTTATCTGTGAACGCCTCAGACTGGGGTGCATTTGTTCTGGGGTTCATTTCTGTCCTGACTTCATTAGTCCTTTCGTTTACTAAAGTTTCCGGACCCTCTTCGTCAAGCTGAGTCTGCATCTGCTGATTGAATGAATTCTTATTCTCTTCAATTGCTGTCTGCAAACCTTCTTCCGATAGATCGAACTCATTCATAAGTTCGCTCTTCATACTCTCCGCACCCTCCATGAGGTCCTGCAGCGATGTATATATATCAGAATCTGTTATCAGATCTATCGCCTGTTCCTGACCTGTTACCTGTGTAACAAGCATCTGTAAGTTAGAAGGCTGAAGTAGATCTGCGGCCATAAGACCAAGTACCTGCATAGCACCTACTATATCATCCTCAGATAGATCGAAGGTCTCTGCAATTTGAGCTATAAGCTCTTTTCCATCTTCTGTGATGGCTTCCTGCAGCTTAGTATCAGCTTCCGTGCCCTGTGTTTCATTTGCCTGACCTGTATCTGTCATAACCTGAGTTTCATCCTTTACTTCCTGTAAGCCTGAATCCCGGTCTGTGCTGTTGTTCTCTGCATTGTTTACTGTATCAGTCTTGGCGCTAATGTCAGATTTCTTTACCTGCTTAGCTGCATCTACAGCCTGATTTACCTGCTTTGAAACATCTGTTGTTCTGGTCTGGATGAAGGAATCCGAAACCTTATTCAAAATACTGTCAAAGCTTGTGGCTGCTGTCTGAGAACTCTTTTTAGCACTGGTGACATTTGAAACGTTTGTGGCTGCAGTGCCCTGTGTAAGATAAGCGGCCATAGCGCCTACCACATTGTTTGCACTGCTCATTTATGTCCTCCTTTCATGGATTTTTATTTAGTTTTAATGGCATAAACATACTGTGCCCATAGTCTTACGTTATTTATATCGGACTATATTCTTTAAACTTAAGTCTGTTTTATAAAAAAAGCGGAGAAAAAATCTCCGCTTTTTTTATCCGGTAACCTTAGTAGATTTCTGTTCCAAAGCATTAGGCTCAAGGAGCTGAGTCAGCTTGGCAGAGTTCTCTTCCTTCATCGCCGCAAGAATATCACCACGATTTTCGACACTCATCTGGGCAAGGATCTTGGCAACAAGAGTAATCTGGTTCTCAGCAACCATTTCATCAAATATCGCCGCAGCGCTCTTTGCTTTCATACCTGAATAGGTTGTAGCAAAAGCTTTAATAGCCGCGTCATCAACACCCTGCTGTTTGATCTTCTCATAGATGGCAGCAGCATTGTCCGGGTCGATCATTTCGTAATACTGGGCAAAGGCTTCAGCATCAGGAGAATTGCTTCCATAGACAACTTCTTCGTAAAATTTGGCCTTTTCCTCATAAAAAGCCTTCTGCTGCTGTTCAAAGGGTTCAAGTCTGGCAACCTCAGCCTTTAATTTCTCATTTTCAGTCCTAAGGTCCGCATTGTTCTGCATCTCATCATTGAGAGCCTTCTCAAGTCTCTTTATATATGCCAGGGCATCCTCCATGGTTTCCAGGGAGCTGGTTGTGGTATTGCCGGAACCGTCATCAACAGTGACCTCAACAGATTCAGTATCAGGCTTTTTCTCGACAGAGCCTTCCGGCAAAATAAGGTTAAGGTAAGGTACATCCTTGATAATAGGGGCCAGGATATCTGATCCGAATCCGCCAACATCAAGCTTTACTAAAAGAGCCATGATCGCCAGCCAGATAAGGACAATAAGGAAAGTGATTACGATTGTGGCAAGACCACCGGCGTTATCTCCACTGATCTCCGCGCTTCGTTCTGCAAATTCCTGCTCCTTCTCTTTTTGAGCCTTACGCTGTTCCTTAAGAGCCTTCTTATATTCTTTTTTGTCAGCTTTTAGCTTGGCCCTGGCCGCTTTAGGGTCATCAGGGGCATTGAGCAAATTGGTATCAGCCATTTAATTATCTTCCTTCTGTCTTTGTCCGTAGGTAAAGCTTGTTCGCTGATCGTTTTCTTTCGCTTCTTCCTGTTTCTGTTCTTCCATAAATTCTGCAAAGGCCCTGTCTCGCAGGGTCTCCTGCATCTTTCTCTCCTGGATGTTTCGGGTGAGCTTTATCCTCACCTTTTCAACCCTTTGCTGATATTGTTCAACTACAAGGCTCTGGTGTTTGATCATAACATCCATTTGTGCTGTAGCATACTGATTATCAAGAATCTCCCGAAGCTTAAGACTATCCTCGTTCCGAAGGTCCTCAGCTTCCTTAATATAGGCTGCTTTTCTGTCTATATATTCCTGGAGTATATCAAGCTGTTTGTTAAGCTCTGCCTGAGCCATGGCAAATTCCATCTTGGTCTGGTTCTCAGTCTGCTGCTTGATATTCAGCACGCTCTGCATTTTATAGACAAATCTTGCCATAAACTATCCTTAATCACTGAACATGGAAATCAGCATGGACCTGATCTCCTCAAAGGAAAACTTCTGGTCTGTTTCCTGCATAAGGAAATCATTTACCATCTCTATCTTTGAAATAGCATAGTCAATATTTTTATTGGCTCCGCTTCTATAAGCACCGATGTTGATAAGATCCTCCGCATCATTGTAGGTGGCAAGAACATTCTTAAGCTTGCCGGCAGCCTTTTTGTGCTCCGGATCAGCTATAGCCGACATACATCTGGAGATGCTGGCGAGAACATCAATAGCCGGATAATGGTTCTTCTGGGCAAGCTTTCTGTTAAGAACGATATGTCCATCCAAAATACCACGGGCTGTATCAGTTATAGGCTCATTCATGTCATCACCATCAACCAGTACAGTATAAAGGCCTGTGATGGAGCCTGTACGGGATCGTCCTGCCCTTTCAAGAAGTTTAGGCATCTCCGCATATACCGAAGGGGGATATCCTCTTGATACGGGGGGTTCTCCGGAAGCAAGTCCAATCTCACGCTGCGCCATTGAAAAACGGGTAAGGGAATCCATCATCAGAAGAACGTCTTTTCCCTTATCTCTGAAGTATTCAGCGATAGAGGTGGCAGTCTTGGCAGCTTTAAGTCGCTCCAGCGCAGGCTTATCCGAAGTTGCACATACAACGATTGATCTCTTCATGCCCTCCGGACCAAGGTCGCGCTCTATAAACTCTCTTACTTCCCTTCCACGCTCACCGATCAGAGCGATTACATTTATATCAGCCTGGGTATTGCGGGCAAACATTCCAAGGAGTGTGGACTTTCCTACACCGGAACCGGCGAAGATGCCGATACGCTGGCCCTTACCAACAGTAAGAAGACCATCAACCGCCTTGACTCCCAGTGATAAGACTTCGGAGATTGGGTCTCTTGTCATCGGGTCCGGTGGCTGATTCTCAACAGAATAGGCAACTCCGCCTTCAAGCTGAACTCCCTGGCCATAGTTGGTTCCATCTATTCTTCCAAGGCCGTCCAGTGTCTGTCCAAGAAGCCCTTCTCCAACATTTACTCGAAGGGGGGAATCAGTATTCTCTACTATACTGCCATTGCCAATACCACTGGTATTCTCATAAGGCATTAGTTGAACGTGATTATCCTTAAAGCCTACAACCTCAGCCATAGACGGCTTGACCACATGATCAGTAAGAGAATCGTCATCCTTTTTCTTGGGATAAATAAGACAGATGTCTCCAAGCTTTGCATCAGGTCCTGCCGACTCTATGGTAAGACCAATAACATTCACCACCTTACCTCTTGTACGGTAAAATGGTGCATTCTGCATTTTTTTATATTTTGAAAGATCAAATGAGGAAACCAGCATAGATGTATCTCCTATTATCTCTTCTTTCTGTCAAAGGACAAAAGTTTGAGCTTTCTGGTGATCTCTGACAGTTCTACTCCAAGACTGCAGTCAAATACACCGCTTTCAGACTCTATCATGCACTCATTTTCCTTTAAAAGAGGATCTTCAATGATCTCCATAGTGGTATTAGGAGAAGTAATAGCTGCCTGAAGAGTATCCTTCTCGTCCATAACATCATCATAGTCGTCCGATGAAATGTGTACGATAAGGTTATTGCCCGGTTCAATTCTTGAAAGAGTTGTCTTAAGGAGGTGAAGGATGATGCCTTTATCCTCCCTCAGTTCAATATTAAATACATGCTCATAAATCTGAGTAAGGATATCCACCATTTCCGGTTCAAGCTCATCAACTATCTGCTGATACTCCTTCTCAAGATCTCCCCGCTGTTGTTCAATTTCATCCTGAAGGGACTGGGCAGCAGCAACGCCTTCCTGATAGCCGGCGTTATACCCTTCCTGTCTTCCCTGTTCAATGGCATTGTTGCGGATCTCATCAGCCTGTACCATGGCATCATGAATTATGGTATCTGCCTGTTCCTGAGCCTGCTGAAGTTTTAAGTCTATTTCAGCCTGCATCGCTTCCATGTCAAACTGAGGATCAGGTGGTACCGGTTGTAACATGCTCTGATCCTCTGTAAGCTGGGTAAGCTGCTCCATATCAATGCCCGGGATAAAGTCATCACCTTCATGACCTTCCTGGTAATCCTCATCCTGGGACATCTGTGCACGCTGTCTCTTGAGCTCCTGCTCCTGAAATGCCTCTATCTTCCTGTTGGAAAGTTCATTACTGTCAATTATACGGGCTTCTGATGAGTCGTAGCTCACATATCCCGCCTTAAAAAGATTAGACAACTAACTCATCACCTCCGCCTCTGGAGATTAC
>DFGW01000106.1 GCA_002372465.1 Butyrivibrio sp. UBA3740 | reverse complement strand
GTTGATGTCAGGGAAGATAAATGTGTTGGCATGTCCAGCTACAGGTGAGCCGGGAGCCTTCTGCTTAGCTACACGAGGAGAAACGGCAGCGTCGAACTGAAGCTCTCCATCGATAGGAATCTCAGGATATTTAGCCTGAGCCTTCTTTGTAGCATTCTGCATCTTGGTTACTGTGTCGTCCTTAGCAGATCCCTTTGTTGAGAATGAAAGGAAAGCAACCTTAGGATCAACGCCGAAACGCTGTGCGCAGTTAACTGTCTCACCACAGATCTCAACAAGCTCGTCCTCGTTGGGGTCAATGTTGATTCCGCAGTCAGCCATTGCGATTACTTCGTTCTCACCGGTTGCTGAAGGGCGAACCAGGATGAAGCATGAAGAAACGATGGTGTTCTCGGGCTTTGTCTTAATGATCTGGAGAGCAGGACGAACAGTATCTGCTGTAGAGTATGTAGCTCCGCCAAGAAGACAGTCGCCAAGACCCATCTTTACAAGCATGGTTCCGAAGTAGTTTGTCTGCTTAAGAATTGGGATAGCCTTCTCAGGAGTCATTCCCTTGCTCTTTCTAAGCTCGCAGAACTCTGCAACCATCTCGTCAAACTTGTCATAATTTTCAGGATCTATCACCTGAGCACCGCGAATGTTATAGCCTGCTTCCTCAGCAGCCTTATTGATCTCATCTTCATTTCCCAGAAGAATAGGCTTAATAAAGTTTCCGGCAAGAAGACGGGAAGCAGCCTCAAGAATTCTTGGGTCTGAACCTTCAGGGAATACAATGGTCTTGGGATCCTTTTTGAGCTTCTGAATCATATCACCAAATCCGTACATATATTTTTCCTCCTTAGTGTTAACGGGTTTTTGTTTTTTGTAAGCGCATACATTTCTGCTGCGAAGAGAATTATAGTGCAAGGATTTTAAAAATAATTTGATTTCACTCAAAATTGACGTTAAAATGATTGGGAATAAATTAACAAAAGAGAAAGGTATTACTAACATGAATATGAACCCTATGATTCTCATGCAACTCCAGCAGAGATTACAGACTTTTCAACAGGAGCATCCCAAGTTCCTTCCCTTCATGACGGCTGTTAAGGACAATGCTCTGGAAGAGGGGACTGTTTTTGCAATGAAGGTAACAACTCCTGAGGGAAAGACACTGGAGTCAAACATCAAATTGACTGCTAATGATGTTGAGACCATCAGGATGATGATGGATCCGGCCAATCAGAATTAAAGGTTCTTTATATATCCGTTTTCGGTCTTAACAAAATTGTACTTGTCAAGATATTCCTTGTGATGCGTGTCGGGGCCGTTGAAGACAACAGCGGTGACACCATCAGAAGGAAGCTTTGAGAAGAGGAAATTACCGATAGAGAAATCCCTGAACTCCGGAAGAGAGTAATCAAGGATAATATCCACACAGTTGTCAGCCTTCTTATTACCAACAAAGATACCGGCAGGAGAGCCGTTATAGCAGATAAGGTATGCCAGGTTGGCATTATCAAGGTCCAGAGTTATCCCCGGGAAACACTGCTGAATATCGTCTTTTAATCTGTCTATGGTATATGTGAGCATCCCATCGTCGGGAGAAACCTTGACGAGATCGTAATTTCTTGTGGTTTCGCTGGTGTTGCTCATCTTTATCAGATAGTAAACGTTGATTCCTACCAGGCACAGATTCATTATGGCTGTTGGATAGGAATGGATTATGAAGGCGTATGCTGTAAAGATAATACTTCCTATGGAATTAACAATCCTGAGCCTTCTTACTGACACCATCAGGAAGGAGACCAGCACCAGTGCTGATCCGATATATCCTACTGCTTCGATTATCATACTTGAATTCATAAAAAACCTCACAAAAAAGATATTTTATTACCCCAATATTATATTATAAAAACAGGTTCATAGCATAGAAAAAAGCCGTCGAAGCGGCTTTTTTTCTATTGGTAAATTATAAGAGAGAATGGAAAGGGGAAACTAAGTAATCTAAGGTATCAGGAAAAGAAAATAATGATAAAGGCGGCAAAGGATGCAAACAGCGCAGAAACAGCAGATGCAGTTATAACCTTGGACTTAAATGCGCTTGCGTCAACATATTTGCCATGAAAAATAACAGTATCAACGATCTTTGGCTCATGAATTTTCTTAATTGTCTTCGTCGAATCCATAGCTTTAATCTCCTAATTTATAATCCAAAAAACCATTTTTCATATCATAACTCATAAATCTTTATTTTCCCGTAACTGCCGCTAAAGAATTTCTAAAAAGAGTATTAATATCATATGATTCTGTGTTATACTGACAAAAAATATTTTAGTGATTTAGCTTGATAAAGAGGCAAAGGAGGCCCAACAGTTGAAGGTATCAATAAGTCTTGAACAGGCAAAAGAGATCGCTCTTAGCGGTAATTTCGATGTTATTCCTGTAAGCTGCGAGATCCTGTCTGATTTCATCACACCAATAGAACTGGTCCGTAAACTAAAAAATGTTTCTGAACACTGCTATATGCTTGAATCGGCGCAGGCCAATGAATACTGGGGAAGATACACGTTTCTCGGCTACGATCCCAAAATGGCCATAAGCTGTAAGGATGGAGAACTGGTGGCAGGATCTGACCACTATAAAACCTCTGAGCCCTGGAAGATCCTAAAGGACATCCTTGGCAACTACAAGAGCCCTCGTTTTGAGGAGCTGCCTCCGTTTACAGGGGGACTTGTGGGTTTGTGATGAGTTTCCACCAACGCCCTTGTTTGTGTATTCAGATTTAGGAGACAAAGATATGTGTTCGATACTGGGAACAACTTCAAAGACAATTAAACGCGAGGAACTTAGGCCATTCTTTGACAGGACCATTCCAAGAGGACCGGATATGTCAAGGCTTATAGAGACACCCATAGGCCACCTTAAGGTTGAGGTTATTGTTGCCAAGATCCCGGTACAGAAGGTTATCGAAGCAGCCAAGAAAGCTCTTTACACCGGGCATATCGGTGATGGAAAGATCTTTATCTACAATGTAAGTCGTGTAGTAAAGGTTCGTACCGGTGAGGAAGGTGTAGCAGCTCTTCAGGACGTTGAGTAATCCGGATCTGGTATAGAAAGCCATAGAAAAAGGCCATTGCCCATTTTGGATGGGTAATGGCCTTAATGACATGAATATCCTTATTTAACATCTATCTGGCATGAACGCATGGTTTCAAGGGCTGCAAGATGCTTTTCTACAGTAACGCCTGCGCAGCATGCTGAATCCACACTGATCTTAACTTCTGGCATGGTAGCCTTTAAGAGAAGAGCATTTGATACCACACAGATATCTGTGCAAAGACCGATAAGCTCAATCTCTATATCTTCTTTGTCAGCAATCTCCTTCATTGCTTTTGCCAGGTCCAAAGAGCCAAAGGTGGGCTTGTTGAATACCTTAACGCCCTCAAGGACTTTGGCAACCTCTTTATCAAACTCCCAGCCATCGGTACCCTCTACGCAGTGCACAACGGGAAGATTTTTTCCCTCCTGAGTTTCCATATAGTCAGGCTGATGTGTATCCTTTGTTGCAAAAACATCGTTTTTGTCATAGCTCTTTATCTTCTCTACAACGTTTCCGACTATCCCGGTAGCTTCAGCAGACCCAAGCGCCCCGTCCACAAAATCCTTTTGCATGTCTATTACCACAAGCAGTTTTCTCATACCCTGTCCCTCGCTTTTTCTTATATAAATTTTGTTAGGCATATCTTAGCACACCTATTTTATCACTCCAAAGGGGAAAAATGCTGTATAATCAAAATAGAGTCTATTAATTCTTTGTATTTTATGAGGGATGTCATGCGGTCTGAAGAAGAAATCAGGAAAAAACTCCAGGATGAAATAGATACGTACCTTACATGTCCCAAGTTTACAGTGGAGGAACATGCCCACAACATTTCCATGCTATCCTGGGTGCTTGATGTTTCCGATCAGGCCCTCAGCGATATGATAAGAGAATCTGAGATGTCTTTTTCGGAGTAATTCCCTTTTTGTTCACCTTTCGGATTGAAAGAAATATTGCAGAACACTACTTGCTTTGAAGTCCCTATTTTTGTACAATAACTAAAGGCAAGGGCGCCAGAACTCGAACAAATTCTGTTCGCTGTTTCTGGCGCCCTTTTTATATCGAAACCTAAGTCTTGGTTAAGGAGGAATCATGAACAAATATACTAAGGAAGACATTTTCCGCATTGTAGAAGAAGAGGATGTGGCATTTATCAGACTCCAGTTCTGTGATATCTTCGGCGTTCCAAAGAATATTGCCATAGCTGCAAGTCAGCTTGAAAGTGCCCTGAATAACGAGTGCATGTTTGACGGGGTATCAGTGGAGGGCTTTGTAAGGAGCGACGAGAGCGATATGTACCTGTATCCTGATCTGGACAGCTTTGAGATATATCCATGGCGCCCACAGTCCGGCAAAGTAGCCCGAATGTTCTGCGACGTATATACAGTGGACAGAGAGCCCTTTGCAGGTGATCCCAGACTGGTGCTGAAGCAGGTGGTTAAAAAGGCTGAGAAAATGGGGCTTAACTTTAAGATCAACCCGGAGCCTGAGTTCTTTCTTTTTGACTATGACGATGAAGGGCAGCCCACAACCCACACCAAGGAGAAGGGCGGCTATTTTGACGTTGCCCCGGCTGATCAGGGTGAGAATGTCCGTCGTGATATAATCCTCAACCTTGAGGAGATGGGCTTTGAGATATCCTCCTCCCATCACGAGATCGCCCCTGCCCAGCATGAGATCGAGTTTAAGGCAGAGGACGCTGAGCGCACTGCCGACATGATCATGACCTTCAGGATGGCTGTTAAAACCATCGCCAAGAAGCACGGACTTTACGCCACATTCCTTCCAAAGCCTACAGAAGGAATCAGCGGATCAGGAATGCATATAAATATCGTTGCACAGGATAAGGAGGGGAATAATCTCTTTACCTCTGAAAACGGCGAAAAGCTCTCGGAAACTGCCCTTGAGTTTATAGCCGGAGTTTTGTCACACGTAAAGGGTATGACACTTGTCACCAATCCACTGGTTAACTCCTATAAGAGGCTGGTTCCCGGATATGATGCCCCCGTGAATATTTCCTGGTCCTCAACCTCTGCCAACAGAAGCGCTCTTATCCGCATCCCTTCAAAGAGGGGTGAGGGCACCAGAATTGAGATCAGAAACCCCGATGCTGCCTGCAATCCTTACCTTGCTATTGCACTTATCCTGGCTGCAGGTATTGATGGCATTGAAAAGAAAATGACTCCTCCCGACGAGCTTCATGAGAACCTTGGTCATGCAACCTATGAGCAGCTGCGCAGCAGCGGCCGCGAGATACTGCCAATGACTCTTGGAGAGGCTATTCATGCCTATGAGGCAGACGATTTCGTAAAAGAGGTATTGGGAGAATCCATATACAACAAGTTCCTTGACGCAAAGAGAGCAGAGTGGAAGGATTTCCGCACCTGCGTTACACAGTGGGAGATTCAGAGGTATCTCAATTTGTTCTAAGCCGGTCAAACACACTCTTTAGCGCGAGGCAGATTTAGTGAACATTATTGTGGCTTTTGCCAAGGCGGAGAACGCCCAGAATATCAAAAGCATACTAAGCCGTGGCGGTTTTGACGCAGTCACCACCTGTTATTCAGGTGTTCAGGCTCTTTCTGCCATGGACGATCTTGGAAGCGGAGTCATCATTTGTGGCTACCGCTTAAGTGACATGCTTTATTCTGAGCTTTTAGAAGATCTTCCGCCCTACTTCAAGATGCTGCTCATCGCCTCCGCGGACAGGGCTCCCTCAGAAGCTGAGAACGAGAACTTTATCTATCTGCCAACACCTTTGCAGAGGTCAGATTTCTTTTCCACCCTGAATCTGATGCTGGAAGGCGTACACAGACTTAAGAAGAAGGCCAAAGAACGCCGAATGAACCGCTCTGAGGCCGATAAAAAGGTTATTGCCCAGGCGAAAGCTCTTTTGATGGAAAGACACCACATGAGCGAGCCGGAGGCCCATAAATATCTGCAGAAATGTGCCATGGATTCAGGCACTGACATGCTGGAAACAGCCGAGATGATCATCTCTCTGGCAAACATATAAGATATATAACATATATAAATGGAGGAACAGGATGAATTCAGTAAGACTTGCACAGGAAAAGGATATACCAAGGATATTAGAGCTGCTGGTCCAGGTTGACATGGTCCATCACAAGGGAAGACCGGATATTTTCAAAGGGCCTGCCACCAAGTACAATGCAGCTCAGTTAAAAGAGCTTTTAGCGGACGATAATTATGTGATCTTCGTCTGTGTTGATGAGTCTGATAAGGTTATCGGACATGCTTTTTGTATCCACAAGCAGGTACTTTCAGACAACGTTTTGACTGATATAAAGACTCTTTACATTGATGATATCTGTGTAGATGAGGCTTCAAGGGGTAAGCACGTGGGAAAGAGCCTCTACGATGCAGTGCTCAGCTATGCCCGGGAAAAGAACTATTACAACATTACTCTTAATGTATGGAGCTGCAATCCCGGTGCCATGAAGTTCTATGAGCGCATGGGACTGGTGCCTCAAAAGGTATGCATGGAGAAGATACTATAATAGGGGTATAATTAATGTTGAATTATTTCCTTATAAATGTTAATCTCAATTCTCAGGAATTTATGATAGAACAGGAGAATTTTTAAATGAGAATATCAGCTTTATACCACTGTGGAGAAGGATGCTGCGGTGGTGGTTATGATGGTGAAGAGGCCGGATGCGGCGGATGCGGAAGCGATGAGGGCTGCGGAAGCGGCTGTGGCGGATGTGGTGGTTGCCACTCAGAGCCTTTATTTGAGGGTAAAAATGTAGGCAAGACCTGTCTGGCGCACTATAAGGGAACCTTTAATGACGGAACCCAGTTTGATTCCTCTTATGACAGAGGAGAGCCAATTGAGTTCATGTGTGGTTATGGCATGATGATCAGAGGCTTTGATATGGCAGTTGCCAACATGGAGGTGGGTGAGAAGGTTGATGTCCACCTTACTCCAAATGAGGCCTACGGAGAGGTTGATCCGGATGCGATATTCACCCTTAAGATAGCAGAGCTTCCCGGCTCAGAGGACGCTGAGGTCGGGCAGAGCGTATATCTTCAGGATGTTTACGGAAGACCTATCCCTGTGAAAGTAACAGCCAAGGATGAAACAAGCATAACCTTTGATGCAAACCATGAGATGGCAGGAAAAGAATTGAATTTCCAAATTGAGCTTGTTGAGGTTAGAGAATAAGACAATGGAAAAAAAGGCAGCTTTATCACGGGAAGAACTTGAGAGAAGAGAAAGAAAATACGGCAACAGCCTTGTGGTCAGTGGAAGTGGTGTGATCATATTTGGAGTCTGGTCTGTGCTGAAGATCTTTGAGGAGATCATCATCGGAGATGTGGAATTTTTTGATCTTGTCACTGCCGGAAACGCAGATGTTCCGAAACTGAGGGCTATTATGCCTGTCGTCTTTGCCATTATTATCATGGCGGTCTTGTTTATTCATTACCGAGTGGGTAGAGCTGCTATTTTAGTTGGAAGAGAAAAAAAGAAGAAATTCCTGTATCTAATCATAGCTGCGTTGATGTTTTTTTCCACCGTTGCAGATTTTGGCAGATTTTTTGCCAGTGAAGTTGAGCTGATAAGACAGGATGATACTACAATAGCTGCATTTTTCGTGGATGTGGCTTTTTGTTTTGCACTTTTTGACATGTTCGTCTCATCGATTCTTATATGGAATACCAGACGAAAGCTTGGGAGGATGTAGGTATGCAACGGGATTTTCACTATTATGCCACATATGCAGCTTCATATCTTGCCGGGTATTCTCATGAGGAGTGCATGGACATATGTTACAGCGCTGAATTTGTCGACCACTGTTCGGTTACTCTTCTTACCAAGATAGGTGCTCCCAAAGACGCAGCAACAACGCAGCTTCAGTTAGAGCTTATGGATTCCCAACCTGATTTTCTGGGAATCATGGAGATGACGAGGATATGGGCATCTTTCCATTTTTTGCCCTATGATCTTTACGCCAAGAAGAAATGGGCCCTTAAGCCATATCTGGACAAATACAGACTGATCTGTAAGCCTAATGGAGCTCTTTTGACAGAAACCGTTAATCTGGCAAAGGGAAAAAGCCTTCAGGCGGTGGGAATTGCCATGCATGTGCTGGCAGATACCTGGGCCCACAGCTATTTTGCCGGAACACCTTCCCAGGTCATCAATAATACCAATTATGACTTCTATGAGCTTGTTCCTGATGGGGAGGGCTTTACGGAAAGACAGATAAAGTTTCGGCATAAGGCTACAACTCCCGATGATATAGAGGCGGGACTTTATACCAATAGCCTGCATCAGGGAAGAGAGAGCTCTGTGATGAATCTGGGACACGGAAGAGCAGGGCATCTTCCGGATTACAGCTTCGCCAGATACAGATATGTTCCTGCCTGGGGCAATTATAATGTGATCCTAAAGGACAACCCCAGCGATTATATGAAGGCCTTTAAGCAGATGGTCTATGCGATGAAGTACTTAAGAGGTGAATACGATACCTTTGAGCTGGATAAGTACGATTCGGAAACGGTTGCGCCTTATGAGGATTGGATCAGGAGGATTCTGGAAAAGAGGCAGCTTGATGCCTGCGCTGATTGGAAAGCCTTTGGAGAGAGGCTCTCTGACAAGAAGATAGAACCTTTTGATCTGGATAAATATCAGGATGAATACCTTTTGGCGCCTGCAACCCAGAAGAACTATGCTTTCATAGGGAAGTTTATTGAGGGGGCATATTCTCAAAAACATATGGTTACAGACAGGATTTATAAGTCCGGAAATCATCTTGCAGGTATTTCAAGAAATAAATGAGGAACTGATAATGAGCGGATTTCAGAAAATCAGAAGCATAACAACTGCTATTGTAATGCTGGCGGCGGCCATCTACCTCTTTATAGAGCCGGAGGGAGGATATGTACTGGTTATTACCCTTCTGGGCCTTACATTTTTGGGCTATGGCCTGGGGACCCTTATTTATTTTGTTACCATGGCAAGGCATATGGTTGGCGGAAAGATGGAACTGTACAAGGGCGTTATCCTTACGGAATTTGGTTTCCTTGCCTTTACTGCCATGGATATTCCCAGGATATATGTACTTATCTATCTTGCTGTGATCCACCTTTTTTCCGGTTTGGTGGAGGTTCTAAGGGCCATGGAATCCAAAGGGCAGGGATCTAACTGGAAGCTTAAGTTTTTCCACGGGATTGTGGATTTTGGACTTGCTGTTCTTTGTATCCTTTTTATCCGCAGAACCAACACAGCGGTATACATCTATGCCATTGGAGTTGCCTATTCAGCTATAATGCGCTTAGCAGGAGCCCTTAGAAAGAACACCGTGGTTTACGATGACAACCCTGCTACGTGAGTCTGATCATATAAAAAACATAGAAACAAGTGCCAGCTCTGCCAGGATCACTATTCCCGCCACGATAGGGGTGAGGATTTTAACAATCCTTGTGAAGCTGGTATTTCTTTTGCCATCAACCAGTGTATATACGCTGTAGGGAATGGCGCCAAGGATTCCCATGATAAAGAAGGTTGGAACGGTGATAATGAAAAGAACTATGGACCCTACCTTTACCTTTTCTTCCTGCTGGTCGAACCAGACTCTGAAAAAGACATACACATAGCTAAGGAGAAAGCCGGTAACAAGGCCGATGAGCCCTGAGATAAGCATTGCTATCGGGCTTACTCCGCCGCCTCCGAACAGCCCTCCGTCAAGGCTTTGGAGCATACCAAGGATTGCGAAGCCGATGGCAAAGTACTTCTGAATTCGGAACCTGTCCTTTAGGTCAGAGCTGTTTGTAGCCTTTTTCCCGGGCTCTTCATTGCCGCCAAAGAATTTTACAGCATCTTTTCTCTGATTTCTCTCAAGCAGTTCTTTTTCTTCTCTTTCCCTGTTCTTGATCTCACGGCTGGTTTCCAGTCCTTTTGTATTGCCAATAAGGCTCTTGAGTTCATCACCTGTGCCCTGGGTCATTGCATCTTTTTTGGCAGGGAAGATGAGATTCTTCTCCAGGGAGCAGATAAAGAGATAGTCGCTTCCCTCAAGGAGCCTGGTTGCCTTGTTGAGCGCAAACACCATATCCTTGAAGATTCCCTCATCTCCGGATACTATGAGACGGGCATTCTTTTCATCTATCGTGACAGTGCACTTTACGTTTCCATCTGTCATCACTGTATCGAGGGGGCTTACGCAGTCTTTTGCCTCGCGCTTTGTGGCTTCTTTCTGTCTTGCTGCGATAGCAGCTTTGGTGGATTCATCTAATGTATATTCAAACTTTACCATATCTGTTAACCTCTGGTTTCCTTACAAATAACCAACATAAAAGAAGATAGCATATTGCATGGGATAATTCCATCAAAATCTTTTAAAAAAATTTTCCCTTTTTGGTCACTGATTCGTATAAAATAGTAATTACAAAGAAACGGAGGAATCCAAAATGAGCAATAATGAAAAGATGATCATTGATGAACAGGAATTAGAGAAGGTTAGTGGCGGGAAAAAGGCTGCCAGTACTTCGGTAGATAGAAAGGCTGAATTCGAACAGGCATGGAATATTCTCCACATGGAGAGCAAGGGCTATTCGGGTATGGCCAGAGCTGAGTTGTATGATAACTGGGAGAGGGCAGGTTTTACTCCTGATGCAACCACATTCCTCACTATTCAGATCAATTCATGATGATCTAAGATTTGTAGAGCGGAGCAGGTAATATGAGAGCAGTTATAACGAGAGTTGATTCTGCGTCGGTGAAGATCGGCGCAGAATTTTGCGCGCAGATTGATAAGGGATTTCTTGTGCTTCTCGGTGTGCACCAGACAGACACTGAAGAAAAGGCAAAGAAAATGGCAGATAAGATCTGCGGCTTACGAATATTTGAAGATGAAAATGGCAAGATGAACATTGCTCCAAAGGATGCAGGAGCTAAGCTCCTTATTGTGAGCCAGTTTACTCTTTATGCCGATTGCAGCTCAAGAAGGCCAGGATTTTCAGAGGCAGCAAGGCCGGAGATTTCAAAGCCCTTATATGAACTTGTGGTATCAGAGTGCAGAAACAGGGGATTTGAGGTTCAGACCGGAGAATTCGGCGCTGATATGAAGGTTGAATCGGTAAATGACGGTCCGGTCACCATAGTCCTTGATGTATAAATGAGCATAATTTAAGGGGGGATCAAATCCCCCCTCTATTTGTGTTTGGCTATTTTTAGTATCTTTCCATGCCCAGAGCACAGCGAACATGTCTGTCCAGCTCGGCATCACTCAGTTCAAAGCCGAATACGTCGATATCGTCCATAAGTCCGATCTTGGCGTAGTTCTCGTCATCTGTGCAGCTGATGACCATGTAAGGAGTCTCGGACTCATCAAACTTGATGACGTCTGTCCTGTAGAACTTGCCGTTCCACTTAAAGGTACGCCTTTGTCCGAATTTCTCCCTGTTCTTGACGTTAAGCTCCTCCAGAGCTTCTCCGCCGTTTCTTTCAAAAGAGTTCTCGATGTAATCAAGTCTCTTTTCAACTTCTTCACCGCTAAAGCCGGTTCCCTTAATGACAGAGAGGATTTCTTCCATTTCTCTCTTTTTACGGCGCTGAATAGCCTGCAGGCGCTCCTCAGCTTCCGCACGGTATCTCTCGTTGGCTTTCATATAGTTCTGTACCATAATGATAAGACCAACAACGAGAGCAACAACCACAACTATAAGCAAAATCAGAATGATCTGTTTAAAGCTCATTTTTTATCCTTTCCGCTTCATCAAGCACCTTTTGTACCCAGTCATTATCAGGCCCGGACAGTTTAAACACTTTAAGGTCAGGGCTTTCTATCTCCTGAGAGTTGTTTACGCTGTCTATATGAAGCGAGATGGTCTTTTCATCCTCAGGGTTGTATGAATTTATTACCTGGTCAAAATAGATATTGTGATGCTTGAAAAGAGCATCAAGGTAAATCGGAGTTTTGAATGAAGAGGTGTATATGAGAGTAGAAAAACCTCTTTTCTGAAGCTCGTTAATAAGCTCTACGGAACCTTTTCTGAGCCTTTCCGGAAACAGTCTGTTTAGCGGAAATTCAAGCTCTGGCTCGGTTTCATACCCCTGTTCGGAAACGAACAGAACGTCGTCCAGATTAAAAGATACTTTCATGACCTTCTCCCTTTATTATTATGCAACATTACGATTAATATATTATAACATACAAAACAGGCCTTTAAAAAAGTTAAATAATCTTCTTTATCTTAAAGAAGGCAAGACTTCCTGCCACAATCAGAAGGCTCAGGCCTATGATTATGGGGTATCCCCACTGGGATTCCAGCTCCGGCATATATTTGAAGTTCATGCCATACCAGCCAACGATCAGGGTCAGAGGCATAAAAATGGTTGTTACCACTGTAAGGACCGTCATGATACGGTTCTGCTTAACGTCCAGCTGTGACTGGTAAAGGTCGTTGAGCTGGATGGTGTAGTCCCTGAGGTGCGTAGCTGCGTCGTAGAGCCTGTCCACGCGGCTTGAGAACATGTGGAAATATCTGATGTTTTCTTCTGTAAAGAAGCCGTTTTCGTTCTCCTCCAGCTCCTGGCCAAGATCCTGGAGCTGCTCGTAGTGTATGCGAAGATCCCTTATGTCGCCGCGGATTTCATTGTTTCGCTGGATATGTGCATCCTCTGCACTGTCCATTATCTCTTTTTCGATTCCCTCCAGTTCCCGCTCATATTTTTGCATGATCTGAAGGTCGTTGTGGATGATAAGTTCCAGGAAATCATAAAGAAAACGCTCAAGAGAGGGCTTTCTCCATTTCTTTACCCGCTGAATCCTCTTTACCAGCGAGAGAGCGCTTTTTCCGTCGTCAATGAAGACGATTCCCGTTTCGTCCAGTGCAAAAGAGAATTTCATGGGCTCTTTGGTAAAGGTTGACTGGGTAGGAATGAAAAAGGTTCCGGTCAGGGAATCGTAGTTGACTTCAGCCTTGGTGGTGAGGATATCCTCAGAATTCATGTCAAAGTCTATTCCCATGTCAAAGTTTTCGTTTTGCTCCTGCCACTGGTCGGGGGTCAGGACGGCAACATATGGCGAGCCGGCATCGTGACACTGCTCGGCGCTGCATTCTTCCAGGGTGTTTCTGATCAGATAGTACATAGTTCCTCCCGTTAAAACTTAAGTTTCTTCATCGTTCATATCGTAGATGTCCACCTGGGCAGCCATCTGTTTGTGTTTCTCCTCCATGGCAGCATAGTGCTTGACGGTGGTGTTTACATCCTTGTGTCCCAGGACATCCGCCACCATATAAATATCGCCTGTTTTGTTATAAAGCGCGGTACCATAAGTTTTTCTAAGCTTATGAGGCGAAAGTTTTTTGGACAGTCCCAGGTTATTTCCGTACTTTTCAACCATGTACTGAATGCTCCTTACAGTGAGCCTTTGGTGCTTAAGCGATATGAAAAGAGCCGGCTCTTTTTCATCCCCCAACAGGGTGGGTCTTTCGTGCTTGATATAGTCCTTCAGGGCATTTCTGACCTGCTCTCCGATGTACATATCTGTGGCTTTTCCACCTTTTCTGACGATGGAGATAGTGTTGGTATTGAAATTGACGTCATTTAAGTCGATTCCTGCGCATTCGGAGACACGGATCCCGGTTCCAAGGAGCAGTGTTATTATGGCAAGATCTCTTTTGGCTGTGTTCTCTGAAAGTGCCTTGGAGTGGCGGCTCTTGAGCTGCACGTTGGAAACAGCGTCCATGAGCTGCTTGACTTCGTCGGAGTCAAGCCTGAAGATCTCATTTTCTATCTCTCGTTTCTTTTTGGCGGCTTTGGCAGTGGGATCCTGGGTTATCAGGTCCATTTTCACCAGATATGCGAAAAAGTTCCTGATGGAAGCCATTTTCCTTGCAACAGCCCTGGGATTCTCGCCCCGTTTTCCGTTTTCCCGGTCGCAGTAGCCAAGATAGTTCTGGAACTCGTTGATATCGGAAGGGGAGAGGGATTTTATCACGTCAAAAGAAATATCTTTTGTTTCAAGGTTTCGACATATGGGATTGTTCTGCTGGAGGTACTTATAGAAGATCAAAAGATCGTGAGTGTAGCTGTAGACCGTGTTGATCTGGTATTTAAGGAGACACTCCTCGATGAAGGCATGGGTATGCTGAGGAAGCTGGGCCTTGACCTGCCTGATGTTCTCGCGCTTTGCCTGGTTCATTTCTCTGTAATATGCTGAATTCTCACCCATAAAACTATCTCCTCCACTAAATTTTATTGTACCATTTTAAAGGGAATTTCGACAGCAACAAGGTGATTATCTGTTATAATGAATGTAGGAGAACTGTTGAAAGGGGGCTTTCATATGGTAAAAGACGAAAAACAGCTACTTGAGGCTATTAAGCATGAGCATCATATTACCAAGGAAATCACTGATACTCTGATAGAGCTTGATCAGCTTCCCAGCACAGGGACACAGGTTTATCTCAACGAACTTATCGTTGAGCTGTATAAAAGAGTAGTTGACAGAGCTGACGACGTTATAGTCGAGGAGTTTGGGGATAAGGTTATGACCTCTGCGGACTTCACCAAGTGGGTGGAGGATAATTTCACAACCTATTCGGCAAATCTTTTTAAGGAATCAATCTAAAAAAACCAACAAAAAAAGCCCTTACGGGCTTTTTTTGTTGATAAAGAAACATCTCAGATGGCTATTCGCCAGTGACAGTTGTTCCGATTAAAGTAAAGTCTTACGGTCCTGTACATCTCAAGGATCAGAACCCTGCATTCGTACACGTTGTCACTGCTGCAGACAGTAAGACCGTCAGGGGTAGTGTATACATCCTTTCTGAAAATCTGCCTGTAGCCCTTGATCGTGTAGGTCTCATAGACCCCGTCCTCGTTCATGAGGCGGAATCTCATGGGCTTAATCTCGCCGTCTGCATTTATCTGACATATTACATCCACTTTATCTATAACCTTACTCATGGCGAACCTTCCTTGTACCATGAGTATAGAACAAATGTTCGAGAATGTAAATAATGTGGTTATAAAATTATTCTTAAGGTTTTACCTTAGCATGAATTTTCTTACTATGTTTATGCCAACCTTGTAGGGGAGAGGCCTTATGACTCTGTCGGCTTCCTTGAGCTTCTCCCTTATGGGGATGTTCTGAGGACAGTGCTGTTCGCACTTGCCACAGCCAATGCACTGAGTGGCAAAGGCAGGGTCCTTCTTAAGGCCTACTGTCTGGGCATATTCAAATCTGGCTGAAGATTTGCTCTCTACCGTGGTCATGTTGTAGCTTCTGAAAAGAGCCGGGATATCAACGCCCTTAGGGCAGGGCATGCAGTATCTGCAGCCGGTACATCCCACAAGCTCTGACTCAGAGATGATGTCCTTGACCTGTCTTATGACCTCAAAATCCTTTTCGGTAAAGGAGTCTGCCTTGGCGCTGGAGGCTATACGGCAGTTCTCTTCGACCATTTCTATGGAGTTCATGCCCGACAGGACGCAGGTGACTTCCTTCTGATTCCAAAGCCATCTGAGACCGTACTCTGCAGGAGTATAGCCGCTTTCCTGAGAGGCAATCAGCTCTTTTGCCTTCTCCGGAAGCTGATTGACCAGCTTTCCACCGCGGAGTGGTTCCATGATAACAACGGGAATGCCCTTCTGGGCAGCATGCAAAAGGCCTTCTCTGCCTGCCTGAGTGTGCTCGTCTACGTAGTTATACTGGATCTGGCAGAAATCC
>DFGW01000006.1 GCA_002372465.1 Butyrivibrio sp. UBA3740 | reverse complement strand
CCGTCGAAGCGGAATCCGTCGAAGTGGTACTCCTCCATCCAGAATTTCAGGTTGGACAGGAGGAAGTGCAGGACTTCATTCTTGCCGTAGTCGAAAAGCTTCGTGCCCCAGGCCGGATGGTTGCCCTCCGCGCCTTCATGGAAGAACTGGTAATCGGTTCCGTCGAAGTGATTCAGTCCCTCGCGCACGTTTGCGCAGGCGTGGGAGTGAACGACGTCGAGAAGCACCCGGATGCCCTTCGCATGCGCCGTATCGATCAGATGCTTCAGATCCGTCGGCGTGCCGAAGCGCGACGAAGCCGCGAAGAAATTGGCCACCTGATAGCCGAAGGAAGCATAATAAGGATGCTCCATAATGGCCATGACCTGAATGGTATTGTATCCGTCATCCACGATCCGCGGAAGTACGTTTTCCTCAAATTCCCGGTAGGTTCCGATCCGGTACTCCTCCGTCGCCATGCCGATGTGGCACTCATAGATGACTGGCGGATTGTCCGGATGGAAGTTTGCGTCATGCCATTCAAAGGGCTTTTCCGGAAGAAAGGCCTCCGCCGACCAGATATAGGTCACGGGATCCTGCACCACATAGGTCGCGTAGGTCGGAATATGCTCTTCCGTATGTCCGTCCTTCGTGACAAGCACCTTGAATTTCTGTCCGTTTTTGATGGCTTCCTCGCCGTCAAGCTCGATCTCGAAGACGCCGTTTTCCTTCCGGGTCATCGGATGCGACAGGCCGTTCCAGCCGTTGAAATCGCCGAATACATGCAGCTCGTCCGCACCGGGCGCCCATTCGCGGTACACCACGCCCTTTTCCGTGCGGTGGAGTCCGAAATAATGATGTCCGTTCGCAAAATCCGAAAGATTTCCTTTTCCGTCTGTCAGGTCGTCAAGCTTCTCCACGAAATTCTCCATGCGAAGCTCGATGTCCTTTTTATAATTGTTCAGCAGTGAATCATAGGCAAACAGCTTATAAGCCATGTCATTCCTCCGAATTCTCTGTATTTTCCGCCGGTTCCGGGCTCTTCTCTTCTGTTTCTTCTTCTGTGCTTTCTTCCTCTGTCTTCACGGGTTCTTCCTCCGGAGTTTCGTCTGCAGATTCTTTCTCCTCAGGTTTTTCCTCTGCAGCTTCCTTCTCCTCAGGTTCTTCCTCTTCGTCCGCTTTCTCTTCGGAAGACTTCCGAAGCGGCGGAAGCGCGAGCTTGTGCATCACGATAAACAGAATCACGCCGGCCGCGAAAATGAAGAAGGCCGTGAACTGGGCCGTCGTGAAAGGTCCGACGGTTTTCGGTTCGGTGCGGATAAACTCGATGAAGAAGCGCGCCACGCTGTAAATCATCATGTAGAGGCTTAATATCACACCGCGGAAACGCACCCGGTCCGTCATGAACCACAGGAAGAAGAACAGCAGGAAGTCGAAAGCGGCGGACATCAGCTGCGTCGGATACAGTCCGACGCCCGGAATTGCCTCCGAGGATGCCGGGAAGGTCACCGCGTACCAGGCGCCGTCCGGCGCGATTTTGCCGTAGCAGCAGCCCGCAAGGAAGCATCCGATCCGTCCGAAGCCCTGTCCGAGCGCGATGCTCGCGGCCGCGAGATCCAGCTTGTCGAGAACACTCTCCTTCTTGATCCTTAAGTAGATCACCGGGGCAAGAATGCCGGTAACCAGCCCGCCGTAGACAACAAAGCCGCCCGTCAGGTCCAGAAGAAGTTTCGGATTTTCTATAATCTCGGGAAGAATCGTAATCCAATACATCAGCTTGGCGCCGATAATTCCTGAAATAATGCCGATAAACGCCGCATTAAACAGAATGTCGGGATTCACGCCGTAGCCTTTCGCGCGCTTCATCGCTACAAGCACGCAGCTGATCACACCGATCGCAATCATGAGGCCGTATCCGTACACTGTCACCGGACCGATATGGAACAATTCTCTTAACATGTTTCAAGCTTCTTTCTTTCTGAAATCCGAGCAGGACGATAAGCCGGGTTATGTCGTGAATGATCATCTATCTAGGACTGCTGTCACCAACAGCCTCAAGCGACCCACCTGAGAGCGAACCGGGCAAGTTCATGGCTCTCTTTTCGGTCTTGCTTCGAATGGGGTTTACATGGCTACTGATGTTACCACCAGCACGGTAGTCTCTTACACTGCCTTTCCACCCTTACCAGCCGGCGAGCCGGCTGGCGGTATCTCTCTGTTGCACTATCCTGGGAGTTGCCTCCACCAGACGTTATCTGGCATCCTGCCCTGTGAAGCCCGGACTTTCCTCTCCTGTGCCCTTTCGTACGCACAGCAGCGATCATCCATCCTGCTCATGGACCTTAATTGTATCATTAATTCTAAAAAAGTAAATTGATTATCCTGTTGTTTTCCTATATCATAGAATTGGTGCGAAATATGCGCCAAATAACAGAATATGAGGGGTTATAGGGGTATATGACAAAGAAAATCTTTTCAGCACTTTCTTTCGCAGCCGTAACAGCTGCCCTTGTACTAAGTGTCTTTTCTCTAAAGCCGATCCGCTCGATGGCGGAGGGGCTTGGCGCCGTTAACATCAACTCGGTTTCTATAACCGGTGAGAATGTGGTGATCAATGTTTCCGCATCAGACTTACCATCAAGTGATGACGGCCTTTATTACCTGTTTGCGGAGAAGCCCTATCAGGGTGCTCCGGCAGGTAGTCCGATAGCATCTCTTCCTGTTTCGGGAAGTGTAGTTTTCTCAGTACCACTTGGATATCAGACTACAAGCTGTCATTTATATGACAAGTTCCAGGTTGCAGTTAAGCAGGGTGGAGCTTTTATTTCCGTGGCAGGAGCCAAGTACATTACCAATCCTGAAGCTCTTTCTTCAGGCTCACAGGCCAGGAAGAACAATGGCAAAAAGGGCCTTATCCTTGACGGTGCCAAGATCGGAAACGGCAACACAGAAGTATTAACTCTCGGGGTCCAGCAGGGAGCCTACAACATAAATCTGACCGATGTTATCGGTGGCAACGGCGGAATCCGTTATGACTACAACGGCAAGACCTACTACTTTGATTCATCCTATATGAGCCAGTATGACCACTGCGTCCGTACCAGCACCAATCAGGGTATCGGCATGACAATGGTCCTTCTCAACCCTTACTCAAGAGGAGAGGAGTTCATGATCTCACCCACAGCAAGAGGCGGAATCGGAAGGTCCAACTATTACCTGATGAACACCTCCGAGGACAACGGCCTTGAGTATCTTGAGGCGGTGGTTTCTTTCCTGGCCATGAGATATAACGGCAAGAACGGCTGCGGACAGGTTGACAACTGGGTTATTGCCAACGAGGTCAATGCCAAGAATATATGGAATTATTCAGGTGTTGCCGATGAGATGACCTACGCCCAGCTCTATGCTGATTCGGTAAGGGTCTGCTACAATGCCATCAAGAGCAGAAATGCCAATGCCTATGTCTGCATCAGCCTTGACCAGAACTGGACTCATGTTCACAACGCATCCTACTATTCAGCCAGGAGCATGCTGGAGGCCTTTAACGCCTGTGTTCAGGCCCAGGGAAACTTCAACTGGGGCATTGCTGAGCACCCTTACAATTATCCAATGACCTGGACCAGCTTTTGGACACCCAAGGGAGCAGGGATGATAACCCACAGCCCTGACACACCTTATCTGTCCATGGAGAATATAGAGCAGCTGACAGATTTCATGTGTCAGCCTGCTATGCGCAGTCCCGGCGGCGGAGTTAGACCTATTCTTCTTACAGAGGTTGGCTACTCATCAACCCAGGGCGAGGAAGCTCAGGCAGCAGCCATTGTCTACGCTTATCAGAGATGTGTCACCAACCAGTACATCAAGCTCATAACCTTTAACAGACAGACCGATTATCCTGTGGAAGTGAAACAGGGACTGGCTGTTGGCCTAACAAGGCAGGACGGCTCAAGAAAGCTTGCCTTCGAGTTTTTCCAGAACATGAATGGCGGAAATGCCAGTGCCTACATCGGAAGAGCTGCTTCCTACATGGGAATAGCTGACTGGAACGGCGCCATGTATGCGAGATGATCCAATAAGAAATTCAGGAAGTAATAATATGCGCTTAATTGATTATTACAACTATATAGCTACGGCTGCCTACATCATAATAGGTGTGGCAGCCTTATGTTTTTCAATAAAGAGGGAAAAGAAAAACGGGCACTACCTAAGCGACGGCCCGGCAGCCATTATCTTCATCCTGATCATGGTGCTTGCTTCTTTCCTTCGTCTTTACAAGCTGGGAGATGTTCCCTTCGGGCTTCAGCAGGACGAGGCATCCATAGGGTATGACGCCTATACTCTGGCAACCTTTGGCATCGACAGAAACGGTTACCACTGGCCAATCTACCCCATCACCTGGGGCTGCGGCGGCGGAAGTCCCCTTCTTATCTATCTTAATGTCATCACCATTTCTCTCTTTGGCACCGGGATAGTTAAATTAAGGCTTATTCCCGCCGTCTGCGGAATCCTTACGGTTGCCCTGTTTTATGGTTCACTTCGTATCACTTTTGGGAAAAGAACTTTTAAGAACGAAGCTTCTCTCCTTGGAGCCCTCTTTCTTGCTATCTGCCCCTGGCATGTGATCCTCTCCAGATGGAGCCTTGACTGCAACATCATGCCCTTTAACATGATGCTGGCAGTATATCTTTTCCTTCTGGCAGCAAGAAAGCGAAGCACAATTCTTTATGCTTTAAGCGCAGCTGCTTTTTCAGTGTGCATGTACAGCTACGGTGCAGCAACCATAGTGGTGCCCATATTTCTTTTGCTGATCTGCATATACTGCCTGTGGGCAAAAGTCCTGGATGCCAGGCAACTGGTGATCTCCATCATTACATTTACGGTGGTGTTTTTACCACTTCTGATATTCTACGCAGTAAACTACCTTGGACTTCCGGAAATCGTAACGAATGTTATCTGCTTTAATAAATTTACGGCAGCCAGGACCGGAGAGGCCTTTATTTCCTTTGACGCAGGCCTTGGCACCAAGATTATGAATAACCTTAAGTCCATGCTTTTGGCAGTGACGATAGGGGACGACAGGCATACTTTGGCGCATTTCTATCCCGGCTATGGGACGCTTTTTGAGTTTACATTCCCCGTGACCTTTTTGGGGCTTGTCATATCACTGATCACTTTGATAAGAGGGAAAAGAGCTAATGGCGAGGATAAACTCTATCTTGTGGGGAACGGGATATTTCTTTTCCTGACCATTGCCAATGTGGGGCTGGAGCTGGTGATTCTTCCTGACATCAGCAGAATGGTAATGATGTTCATTCCTTTCATCTATTTCTTTGTGAGGGGAGCGGCTTTTATCCTGGAAAATGCAAGGAGCCTTTTCGTGGCGCTTATAGTTTTTTTGCTTATAGGCGGAGTTTCGTTTACAAAGGACTATTTTACCAAGTTCAACGATTGGTCCATCAGTATATTTATGCCGGGCTATGGCGATGCCATCAAAAGGGCCTACGAGATTGCAGGGGATGAGAGGCAGATCTATTCCACCTACGAAGGGCTTTCTTCGCCATTTATGCTGGCCCTTTACTACAACGAGTATGACCCGTATAAATTCTATACTACTGTGGAATATAAGGATGAAAAGGCAGAATTCCGCATTGCCAGATCCTTTGCGAACTTTACCTTTGAGCTGCCTGATGATGTCAGCAGCAAAGCGGAGGAAGGGGATGTGTTTGTGGTTGCTACCAGTGAGGAAGAGCTATTTTCAAATTTAGAGTCCCTCAGCGTAGAAAACTTCGGAGGTTATCTCGTAATATACAGATGATTACTGGGGTTGCGGCCCTTTCAATAACAAGAGTTTCTAAATAGAATGTAACTTTATAAAAAGAGCATTAAATGTGCCCGGAAGGTATGGAAATACTGGCTTTTTTCTCCGATAATGTTTGTACAGCGATCGCTGATTCAAAGAATTATCTTGTTGGAGGGAAAGTCATGAAGAGACGGATCTTATCTATTGTTATATCAATTGTTATGGTGCTTGATCTCTTTTTGTTTCCTTACTTCGACGAAATTCCGGCAACAACAGTATATGCAGAAAACGAGCTGTCCCAGGGCATAGTCATTGATGAAGAGTACCTGATCCCTGACAATATCGGATGGTGTACCTATTATGTGATAGTTGCGTCTAACAAGACCGGCGCAGATATCAGCATCAGCGCGGACTTTATTGCCAAGGATAAAACCGGCAAGGTTGTAAAGAAGGTCAATGACTACTCAGAGGCAGTCAAGAAGGATCAGCAGTTCATTCTCTACGGTCAGTTCCTCAATGAGGAGGTTAAGAAGGCTTCCAGCTATGAGTACGACTACACAGTTGCCACAACTGACAAATGCGCCTACACCTCAGTTTCCCTGGACACAAGGAACGTGGGCAGATGCGTTGAAGTATCAGCCACCAACTACTCCAAGTTCGACATCCAGAGCGTTGGCGTAAGAACAGTATTTATGAAGAATGGTAAGGCTGTTGCCTTCGATACAGTGAATATAGCAGACAGTGGGATCACCTTCCACGGCGGAAGCACCAACTCACAGATCATCGGCTACGACGCAGGGGATTATGACAACTATGTGCTGACCTACACCTCAGTAGGCACACAGGCTTACGCAGAAGACCTCTGATCCTCAGGCTATGCTATCGATTCTCCTGGGCCGCCCGGGCATTTTCAAAAATGCTGCGGGCGGCTTTTTATGTTTTTGCTCCCGTTTTTAGGGCGGGGGAAGTGTTTACCTGGGCGATTGTGTGGTACAATTATAGGTAACGTTTTGAAAGGATTTGAGAGATGAGAAAAGGCATTGTTATGGAGGGAGGAGCCATGCGGGGAATGTTTACCTGCGGAGCTTTAGATGTCCTCATGGAAAATGATATTTCTTTTGACGGCGCAGTAGGCGTTTCGGCGGGAGCAACCTTTGGGTGTAACTTAAAGTCCCACCAGATAGGAAGAGCCTTTCGCTACAACAAGAAGTACTGCAGTGACAAGAACTATCACAGCATCAGGTCGCTCCTTCTTACAGGCGATATTTACAACGTGCCTTTTTGCTATGACGAACTTCCCTTTAAGCTTGATAAGTGGGACTACGAGGCTTTTGCAACGGACCCTATGGAGTTCTACTGCGTGGCAACTGATGTTAATACAGGAGCCCCTGTCTATCACAAGTGCAATTCCGGATTGAAGGAAGATCTTCTCTGGATTCAGGCATCGGCTTCAATGCCTCTTGTTTCAAGACTGGTGGAGATTGACGGAGGTCTTTACCTGGATGGGGGCACTTCGGATTCCATCCCCCTTAAGTTCATGGAGAATAAGGGTTATGACAGGAACCTGGTCATCGAGACCCAGCCTCTGGACTACATAAAGGGTCCACAGAAGTTTATGCCACTTGTCAGACTTATGCTTGGCAAGTACCCTGATATGGTCCACAGCATGGAAATCCGTCACCTTATGTACAACCAGGAAAAGAGATACATAAGAGATAAAGAGAAGAATAAAGAGGTGGTTGTTATAAGACCCAAGGCACCTCTAAACATAAGCCCCATTGAAAAGAACCCGGCTGAGATCGAGAGAGTCTATCAGCTGGGAAGAGAAGCGGGGCAGGAAAAGCTTACACAGATCCGAGAGTTCTTTTTACAGAAATAAATATATCCGTTGGGAGATGTTAAAATCATGGATCAGAGACTAAAGCCTTTATTTACACCATGGAAGATTGGAAAGTGTGAGATAAAGAACAGGATTGTCCTTACGTCTATGGGCGGAACGGACCTTTTTGGCTGGATGGAGAAGAACCATTTTGACAAGGAGGGTGCGAACTTCATCCTGAACGTGGCCAGGAACAATGCAGGTCTGGTGCTGCCGGGTTGTCAGCCGGTGTACAACCCCATGTTTGGCCAGTGGCTCCACAAGAATACTCAGATGTATCAGGACCTTGCAAAGTGGATGCCCGAGTTTCACAAGACCGGGGCTAAGCTCTTTGTGCAGCTTACAGCCGGCTTTGGGAGAAGCTTTACCATAAGCCCGATGATGGAGAAGCTGTACACTAACGGGGCGCTCAAGGTTTTGTCAAAGCCCTTTATGGACCTTGATAAGATCACAGCTTCCGCAAGCCCTTCCCCCAACAGATGGTCCGACAAGGTTCCTTCAAGGGAGATGACAAAGGATGAGATCCACCAGTTTGTGGTGGCCTTTGGTAAGAGTGCAAAGCTCCTTAAGGATGCAGGCGTAGACGGCGTCGAGGTCCATGCTGTTCACGAGGGCTATCTTCTGGACCAGTTCACCTTACCTTACGTTAACAAAAGAACTGATGAATACGGCGGGAGCTTCGAGAACAGATACAGGTTTGCCGTCGAGATAGTAAAAGAGATAAAGGCAAAATGCGGAGAGGACTTCCCGGTATCCTTGCGTTACAGCGTGGTTTCAAAGACCAAGGGAATGAGACAGGGAGCACTTCCCGGGGAGGACTACATTGAAGTTGGCCGCGACTTTGAGGAGTCAAAGAAGGCTGCAAAGTACCTTCAGGATGCCGGCTACGATATGCTCAACTGCGACAACGGAACCTATGATGCCTGGTACTGGGCTCATCCTCCCATCTACATGCCTGAGAACTGCAACCTTAAGGACGTTGTTGAACTGAAGAAATATGTGGATATTCCGGTTGTATGTGCCGGAAGGCTTGATCCGAGAGTTGCTGCGGATACAATAGCCGCAGGAGACCTGGACGGCGCAGGCTTTGCAAGGCCGTTTCTGGCAGACACCGAGTGGGTTACCAAGCTCATGGAGGGAAGGGAAGAGGACATAAGGCCCTGTATCCTTTGCCACAACGGCTGCTTTAACATGTGCCATTACAAGGGGGTGCCCAATGATCAGGCACTTTCAGATTCACTGCACCTTGCCCGCTGCGCTGTTAATGCAGAGACCATGCAGACTGACAAGCACTTCATCAAGAAGACCAAAAGACCCAAGACCATCCACATCGTAGGTGGCGGAATTGGCGGAATGGAGGCTGCAAGAGTTCTGAAGCTTCGCGGTCACAATCCGGTTATTTATGAAAAGAGTGATGTGCTGGGTGGAACCTTTATCCCCGCCAGCGCTGAGTCCTACAAGGGCAAGCTTCGGGAGCTTCTTACCTGGTATCGCCGGCAGATGGAGATCCTTGGTGTGGAGGTACACCTCAATACTGAGATAGAAGACCCAAGGAAATTCGGTCGTAAGAGCGACATTATCATTGCCACAGGTTCAAGGCCCAGGCTCCTTAAGAGCGTTCCGGGATATGAGAAGATGATTGAGGCCTGCGAGTTTCTTAATGGAGAAGAGGTTGGAAACACCGTGGCTGTTATAGGCGGAGGACTGACAGGCTCCGAGATCGCCTATGAACTGGCACTTCAGGGAAAGAACCCCATCATCGTGGAGATGAAGGATGACCTTATTTCCCAGACAGGGGTATGCCTTGCCAACAGCTCATACCTTCGTGAGTGGTTCAAGCTTCATGAGGTTCCGGTTTATCTGGAGACAAAGCTAAAGGAAGTTTGCGACGGATTTATAGTATGCACCGATAAGGACGGAAGGGAATTTGAGATCGACTGCGACAGCGTCATAAGTTCAGCGGGTTATATTCCCAATCCTGTGACCAAGGAGGATGACAGGACCAGCAATATGGACTACGTGGGAGACTGTAAGCAGATCGGAAACCTAAGGAGCGTTATCTGGCGCGCCTATGAAGTTGCCATGAGAATGTGACGGTTGAAAAATAGTTATTATAGGGACGTAGCTTTTGATTTGCACTGCTGCAAGTCAAAGGATACGTCCTTTTTTACGGCGGAATTTAGAAAAGATTAATAGTTGCATTAAGCCGTTGATGATAAGATTAGTTTATGGAATAACGATTAACCGTTAGAAAAGGAGCATTCTATGGGAAAGAATAAAGCAAAGGTTTCGGATTTTAATATGACTGCCAAGCTGTTGTTCAGGCTGCTTCCGGTGCAGATACTTCTAAGCTCCATCTCGGCAATAAACGGAATTGTAACCGGTGTTTTTGCCACCAATTATGTTGGCGAAGCGGCCATGAGTGCTGTGGGACTTTACAATCCGATAAATCTCCTGGTTGTTTCCATAAGCACAATGCTCATGACAGGCGCTGTTGTAATATGTGGCAAATATATGGGCAAGAATCAGGTTCACCAGATGCAGAATGTCTTTACACTGGATATCCTTCTGTGTACCATCGTTTCTGTTGTTGCGGCTGTGATACTGATCGTAATGGGTATGTTCGACCTCACAAGTATCTTTGCTCCAGATGATGGAATAAGGGCAGTGTTTAACAGCTTCATCTTAGGTCAGGCTTTGGGCGTTTTTCCATTGTTTATCGGCAATCAGCTGGCAGCTTTTCTTTCTCTGGAAAATAAAGCCTTTAGGACCACACTGGCAAGTATTGTATATATCATTGCAAACCTTATCTTTAACTTCATTTTTGTTCAGGTTATGCATCTTGAAGCTCTTGGCCTGGCCCTTTCCGCATCCCTTGGAATGTGGGTGTTCATGCTGGTTCAGGCACAGTATTTCTTTACCTCAAAGGCATCCATCAAGCTAAAGTTCAAGAATCTTAAGTGGGACGATGCAAAAGAAATCGTGACCATTGGAATCCCCGGAGCTATCGGAAACGGATATCAGACTGTTAGGGGATTTATTGTTAACGGACTTATTACTACATATGTTGGAAGCGTAGGTATATCTGCCTTTGCAGCTTCCAATGCCATTATGGCTTTCTTCTGGGCTATTCCTGCCGGAATGCTCAATGTTTCAAGAATGATGATGAGTGTAAGCATAGGAGAGGAAGACAGAACAACCCTTACCAATGTTATGAGGACGGCTCTTTACAGATTTATCCCTCTTCAGTGCATCATATCAGCATTTATCATGATCATGGCAAGGCCATTCACCATGGTGTTCTACCAGAATCCTGCCGAGCCTGTATTTGATATGACTATGTGGGGCTACAGACTGCTTCCTCTTTGTATGCCAACAGCCATATGGCTCATGCACTTTAGCTGCTACGCCCTGGCATCAGGCAGACAGTTCATGGTTCACTTCTATGCAGTGATTGATGGATTTGTTGGAGTCAGCGTTTTATCAGCGCTCCTTGTTCCTGTATTTGGCATGAACGGTGTTTACTACGCAAATGTACTCAACGGTATTGTTGGCGTACTTATGGTAATTATTTATTCAATCATCAAGAATAAAAAGATGCCCGGAACAATTGATGAGCTTATGGTCATTCCCAAGGACTTTGGAGTTGATGAAGACCACAGGATAGAGTTCAACATCAAGAAAATGGAGGATGTAACCGGAACCTCGGAGGTGGTTGCGAAGTTCTGCGAAGATAAGGGCGTAGATAAGAGAAGAGCTTATTTTGCCAGCCTTTCCTTCGAGGAGATGGCAGGAAATGTCGTTAGCCACGGATTTACTATGGACAGCAAACCTCACAACCTTTCAGCAAGGGCAATTGTCAAGGAAGAGGATGTGATCCTTTGTATCAAGGACGACTGCCAGCCCTTCGACCCTGTTCAGAGACAGAGGATTCTCGATCCTGAAGACAAGACCAAGAACATCGGACTTAGGATGGTCCATGACATTGCCAAGGACTTCACCTACCAGAATGTACTTGGACTCAACGTTCTGACAATCAAGATCTGATGCATAAATATAAAAATTTGCCTTGACAGGGCGATGCATGGATGGTAATATTTCAATAATTTAATACTTCAAACCGATGAAGTGGAGATAAAGGTGATCATGCCTGCACAGAGAGTACCGGGATGCTGAGAACCGGGCGAGAAACAAGTTATCAAATGGACCACTGAGGGCGCAGAAGAAAAGTGAGATAGGAAATCTGTGATTTTTCGTGATTGAACTTTGTTCTGGCGAGTGCAAAGCACGAGAGCAGAACTACATTGATTATCAAGCTGATTATGCTGCGACGTAAGGCATACGTCAGTTGCCTGGGGTATGAAGGTACCCTGTAAGTGCACGGGTCAAACCGTGAAATCAAGGTGGCACCGCGGATAGTATATATTCGTCCTTGACAGAAATGGAACGCTTTCTGTCAAGGACTTTTTTGCGTGTGTGCTTCACACGGAAAATATGGCAGAAAGACAAGCAACACGAAGGGAGATAACTATGATCAAAGAAGCAATCGTAAAAATCGTAAACAAAGAGGACCTTACCTATGACGAGGCCTACAGTGTAATGAATGAGATCATGAGCGGAGAGACAAGCACCACCCAGAACGCAGCCTTTCTGGCAGCTCTTTCAACAAAGAGCGCAAGAGCGGAGACCACAGAAGAGATTGCAGGATGTGCAGCAGCCATGAGAGATCACGCCACAAAGGTTGACACAGGGATGGAGGTCTTTGAAATAGTAGGAACCGGAGGAGACAATGCCCACAGCTTCAACATCTCAACCACCTCAGCAATCGTTGCTGCAGCCGGTGGCATGAAGGTTGCCAAGCATGGGAACAGGGCAGCATCCAGTAAGAGCGGAACAGCTGACTGCCTGGAGGCCCTTGGAGTCAACATCCAGCAGGAGCCTGAGAAATGTATAGAGCTTTTAAAGGAAGCAGGAATGTGCTTCTTCTTCGCTCAGAAGTACCACAGCTCCATGAAGTACGTGGGAGCCATCAGAAAGGAACTGGGCTTCAGAACTGTGTTCAACATCCTTGGACCACTTACAAATCCCGGGTCACCTTCAATGCAGCTTCTTGGTGTTTACGATGATTATCTTGTTGAGCCTCTGGCTCAGGTTCTTGTAAATTTTGGTGTAAAGAGAGGAATGGTTGTCTATGGAATGGACAAGCTGGATGAGATCTCTTTAAGCTCAGAGACCAAGGTGTGCGAGATCAAGGACGGATGGTACAAGACCTATATGATAAAGCCTGAGGACTTCGGCTTTGAGAGATGCTCCAAGGAAGACCTGGTGGGCGGAACTCCCGAGGAAAATGCCAAGATCACAAGAGACATTTTAGCCGGAGCAAAGGGGCCAAAGAGGGATGCAGTTCTTTTAAATGCAGGAGCTTCACTGTACATCGGCGGAAAAGCTGACAGCTTTAAAGACGGTATTAAGCTTGCTGCAGAGCTCATTGATTCAGGAAAGGCATCGCAGGCCCTTGACAAGATTATAGAGGTATCCAACAGATGACTATTTTAGATGAAATAGCTTCCTACACAAGACAGAGGATCGCAGCGGCAAAAGAGGTTTTGCCCCTTGGCAAAGTTAAGGCGAAGGCTATTGCCCTCCCTAAGGGAGATTTTTCTTTCGAGAAAGCCCTTAAGAAAGAAGACATTTCTTTTATCTGCGAGTGCAAGAAGGCCTCTCCCTCAAAGGGCCTTATTGCTGAGAGCTTCCCTTATCTGGACATTGCCCGGGACTACGAGGCAGCCGGGGCGGACTGTATCTCGGTGCTGACTGAGCCCAAGTGGTTTCTTGGAAGCGATGCATATTTAAAAGAAATATCGTCCGCGGTAAATATCCCCTGCCTTCGTAAGGACTTTACCGTTGATGAGTACATGATCTACGAGGCAAAGGTTTTGGGAGCATCGGCAGTTCTTCTTATCTGCTCCATACTGGAAAAGAGCCGGATGAAGGAATACATGGCAATCTGCGATGAACTTGGACTGTCGGCTCTTGTTGAGACTCATGATGAGAAGGAAGTGGAGATGGCACTGGACATTGGAGCCAGAGTCATCGGTGTTAATAACAGAAACCTGAAGGACTTTTCTGTGGATACAGACAACAGCAAGCGCCTCCGTACCCTGATTCCGAGGGATGTGGTCTTCGTCTCAGAGAGCGGAGTTAAGAGCCCGGAGGATGTGAAGGCCCTTAGGGAAATCGGAGCTGACGCAGTCCTTGTGGGGGAGACCTTAATGAGAGCCAAGGATAAGAAGGCCAAGCTTTTGGAGCTAAAGGGCATGGCGTGATAAAGCCAAAATCGGAGAGTATTAATTTGGAAGAAAAGAAATTTGGGAAAAATAAAACCTGCATCAAGTTCTGCGGACTGACAAGGCTTTCCGACATCGAGGCAGTCAATGAACTTAAGCCTGAATATGTGGGCTTTGTCTTTTGGGAAAAGAGCAGGCGCTTTGTTTCAAGAAAAAAGGCCCTGGAGCTTAAGAAGGCTCTTTTGCCGGGGATAAAGGCTGTTGGAGTATTTGTGGATGAAGAGCCGGGAAAGATAGCAGCTCTTTTGACTGAGGGCATCATAGATATAGCTCAGCTCCACGGAAATGAGGATGAGGAGTATATAGAAAGGCTTCGAAAGCTCATTGGCGATAAGCCTATTATCAAGGCCTTTGTAGTAAAGGGCGGAGAAAGCACAGGATCCGGCGAGGCAAATAAAAGCGAGGCTATCAGGAAGAAACTGGCAGCTATAAAGGGGTCCTTGGCCGACTACCTGCTGCTTGATTCCGGAAAAGGCACGGGAGTGACCTTTAACTGGGAGCTGATTAAAGAGGCGGGGATAGAAAAGCCCTTCTTCCTGGCAGGGGGCCTTGGACCTGAAAATGTGGCGCATGCCATAGAAACGCTCCACCCCTACGCAGTTGATGTGAGCTCCGGGATAGAGACAGATGGACTAAAGGACCCGGAGAAGATGCGTGAGTTTGCTGTAAATGCAGCACGCGCAATGGAAAGAGGAGATATATGATGAGTAACGAAAACGGAAGATTTGGAATACATGGAGGCCAGTATATTCCCGAGACACTGATGAATGCGGTGATCGAACTGGAGGAGGCCTACAATCGCTATAAGGATGACCCGGAATTTAACAGGGAGCTGGAGACTCTTTTTAATGAATATGCCGGACGCCCTTCAAGGCTATACTACGCCGAGAAGATGACAAAGGACCTGGGCGGCGCTAAGATTTACCTCAAGAGAGAGGACTTAAACCACACCGGTGCCCACAAGATCAATAACGTTCTCGGGCAGGCGCTTCTTGCCAGGAAGATGGGAAAGACAAGGCTCATCGCAGAGACAGGTGCCGGGCAGCACGGTGTAGCCACTGCCACGGCAGCTGCTCTTTTCGGAATGGAGTGCGTGGTCTTCATGGGTGAAGAGGACACAAAGAGGCAGGCACTTAATGTATATAAGATGAGGCTTCTGGGGGCAGAGGTTATCCCTGTGACCACGGGAACAGCTACCCTTAAGGATGCGGTTTCTGAGGCCATGAGAGAGTGGACCAGCAGGATTAGTGACACCCACTACTGTCTTGGATCTGTTATGGGACCTCATCCCTTCCCCACAATCGTAAGGGACTTCCAGGCAGTTATCTCCAAGGAAATCAAGGAGCAGATCCTTGAAAAGGAGGGAAGACTTCCCGATGCAGTTCTTGCATGCGTTGGTGGCGGATCCAATGCCATCGGTACCTTCTACAACTTTATCGAGGACAAGGATGTAAGGCTCATCGGCTGCGAAGCTGCAGGGCGCGGCGTTGACACCTTTGAAACTGCAGCAACAATCGCAACAGGACGCCTTGGAATCTTCCACGGAATGAAGTCATATTTCTGTCAGGACAAGTACGGCCAGATCGCTCCGGTATACTCCATCTCAGCGGGACTTGACTATCCGGGCATAGGACCGGAGCACGCTTATCTTCACGACATAGGAAGAGCTGAGTATGTGCCCATCACAGATGAGGAGGCAGTAGAGGCCTTTGAATACCTGTCAAGGACAGAGGGCATTATTCCGGCAATCGAATCCTCCCACGCCATTGCCCACGCTATGAAGATCGCACCACAGATGGGCAAGGACCAGATCATTGTAATAACAATTTCCGGCAGAGGTGACAAGGACTGCGCTGCCATCGCAAGATACAGAGGAGAGAATATCAATGAGTAATATAAAGAACGCATTTGCAAAGGGTAAAGCCTTTATAGCTTTCATAACCTGCGGAGATCCTGACCTTGAGACCACCGTAGCCGTGGTAAAAGAGGCAGCAGCAAACGGAGCAGATCTCATAGAGCTTGGAATCCCCTTCTCAGATCCCACAGCTGAAGGCCCTGTAATCCAGGGGGCCAACCTTAGGGCCCTGACAGCAGGAACCACCACCGACAAGATCTTTGAAATGGTAAAAGAACTTCGCAGGGACGTAACTATACCCATGGTTTTTATGACCTATGCCAACGTGGTTTTCTCCTATGACGCCGACAAGTTCATAAGGACCTGCAGCGAGATCGGCATTGACGGCCTCATCCTTCCGGATCTTCCCTTTGAAGAGAAGGAGGAGTTTCAGCCAATATGCCAAAAGTACGGTGTCGACCTTATCTCCCTCATTGCACCAACCTCCGAGAACAGGATCGCCAGCATCGCCAAAGACGCAGAAGGCTTCATCTACGTTGTCTCAAGCCTTGGTGTAACCGGTATGAGAAGTGAGATTAAGACAGACCTTTCTTCCATAGTAAAAGCCATCAGGGAGAACACCGATGTTCCCTGTGCCATAGGCTTTGGAATCTCTACCCCTGAGCAGGCTAAGAAGATGGCAGACATCTCCGACGGCGCCATCGTTGGCTCTGCCATCATCAAACTAATAGAAAAGTACGGAAAAGACGCCCCCAGGTACGTTGGCGAATACGTCAAGAGTATGAAGGCCGCGGAGCGAATGCCATGATTTGAATTTGCCACCTGACTGTGGTATTATAGACTCTCTAACTATGCGTAGGGGAATACTAATTTTAGTTCAGGTTGAGGCATGAATATATATAAACTTAAACCGGCTATTAAGGACTACCTTTGGGGTGGGCACAGGCTGGTAGAAGATTACGGAATAGAATATGATGGCGATGTGTGTGCTGAGGCATGGCTTCTTTCAGACCATAAGGATGGAAAATCGCTGATCGCTGAGGGCGAGTTTGCAGGAAAGCCCCTGGATGAACTTATTAAGGCAAAGGGCAAGGGCATACTTGGTAAGAACTGCGGGAAGTATGATGATTTTCCTATTCTTATCAAGCTTATAGATGCGAAGAAGCCTCTTTCTATCCAGGTTCATCCCGATGAGGAGTATGCACTTGCTCATGAGGGACAGCACGGAAAGACAGAGATGTGGTATATCCTTCAGACCTTTGAGGATGCCTTCCTCTATGAGGGCTTTGCCCACAGCATCACCAAGGACGAATTCAAGGAGAGGATTGAGAACAATACCCTTGAGGAAGTCCTTAATAAGGTAAAGGTTAAACCGGGAGATGTTATCTATATTACTCCGGGTACTTTGCATGCTATTGGCGGCGGAGTTGTTCTGGCTGAGATTCAGCAGAGCTCCAACGTAACTTACAGAATATATGATTACGGAAGGGTCGGAGCTGACGGAAAGGCAAGACCTCTTCATATCAACCAGGCACTGGACGTAACTAAACTTGTAAAGCCTGATAAGCTTGGGGATTTTGGGGATTTCCTCATCAACTGCGAATATTTTAAGGTTAAACATGCGACAGTTACAAAGGATTCTTCCTTTAGCGGACATGCAGACGTTAGCTCTTTTGTCAGTGTCCTTGTAGTTGAGGGAGAAGTCAGTATCTGCTGCGGAGAAGATGAAGTCACCTTCAAAAAGGGTGAGTCTGCCTTTATCCCTGCAGGAGCAGGAGAGTATCAGGTCCTCGGAGAGGGCGAGATCATTGTTACAAAGGTTCCTTAAGGGAACAGGGGATGCAAATGGTATTTGGGGAAAGTATTGTAATTATTCTGATTTCAGCTGCACTTTTTCTAGCGCTGATCTTTTATCTTGCAATTGATGATGAGAACAGAGAGAAGTGGACAGGTTTCGCCTTTACAGTTGCGCTGTTGGGCGGAATCTTTATTTATGGTTTCATCAATTCGTCTTTGCTGGGCATGACTCCTACAGCGGTTTTCAGGACTGTGCTGGATATCGGTAAGATGTTCGGAGGAGCCTTCAGGGCGGAGGAGTTTGTGAATCTCACCGCCAAAAATCCTGTGATGCTGTTTCTTTTCTGGACGGTACACTTCTTTGCATATTATGCCCTGGTCAGTGTTCTTGT
This sequence comes from Butyrivibrio sp. UBA3740, assembly GCA_002372465.1. GTDB lineage: Bacteria > Bacillota > Clostridia > Lachnospirales > Lachnospiraceae > Butyrivibrio. The sequence goes on along the minus strand of DFGW01000006.1, from coordinate 4,247 downwards.
TAATACTCTTGGAAGGGGCGAGGTTAAAAGACTTCGCACCTGGCTTATGCCAGAAAGCTCCTTCAGAGCATGGAGAAAAGAGGTATCTCTCCATCCCAGTCTCAGCTGGTGATGCTGGGGCGGGGCGATGAAGACGGGGCATCCCTTCTTGCCATGGAGGGAAGGTACGGATTTGGCTCTGTAAAGGTCTTTGAGCGTCCCGAGCTGGTGGCAAGGCTCCTTATGCAGGAGTATCCTATCTGCGACGCTGTCTCTTTTGACAGTGATGGGAGAGCTACGGAGGCTACAGAGTGCCTTCTGGTGGGTTTTGGCAGAGTCGGACAGGAGTGCCTTCGCAAGATTGTCGCCAACGGGCAGTTTGAGGGGAGCACCTTCCACCTGGCTGTCTTTGATCCGGAGCTTGAGAACATTGACGGCTTTTTTAAACTCAGGTACGGCAGGATGGACAAGCTGGCGGTTCAGATCAACCACTACTACTGCGGTGAGAATGAGAGTGCCGCAAAGCAGTGGGAGAGATGCGATTATTTCAGCCGCATGAGCTGCAGAGCCAGTGCCGATTACTTAAACAGTCTCTTAAGCCGCCTGTCAATTGGGAAAAGAGCTATTGAAGGGAAGTTACTTGAGAACCTTGCCAGGTCAGAACACCTTAGGTGGTGCGCATTCCATTACTCCATGGGCTATGACCGGATGAGTGATGAGACAATAAAAGAGCGCGGACAGATGTACCTTGAAGATAAGGCCATCCGCGTTTTGAAGGATACGAAGAACAAGCTCCACGGCTGCCTTGTGCCCTGGGAGGAGCTTGATGCGCTCTCAGACAAAGAGAGCAGCTATACAGGTAAAAAGCCTGATTACAAGGAAATGGACAGAGAAAATGTCCGCATTGTTCACGATATATTATTTGCTATGCCCACAGAAACAAAGTGATCAAGGATGGCCCGAAGGTCAGTTCCTTCCGTGGCCTCCCAGTTTCTGATGCCATCAACCATGAAGGATCTGTGGCCGTTGGAAAGTCCGGTTTCCTGATAGCGGTCTTTATAAAAGCCATCAAAGGAGACTGTCCTGTCATAGGCAATTCCTTTGCACTCTGAAAAAGGACACCCCGGGAAATTCACATTCCATATCTGCCTTCCGTTCAGGGGCTTATCAATGAGCTCCTCCATGATCTGGGAAAGGTATTGGTCTGTGACCTCATGGATATCAATGGCACCTTCTGAAAAAGCAATGGTGTGGACGCCCTGAAAGGCTGCTTCGAATGCTGCACCGACAGTTGCTGAGTACTGAAGATCCGCTGCCACATTGTAGCCGTAGTTAATGCCGGAAAAGACCAGGTCGGGCTTTCCGGGAACTATATTTAGGACTCCAACCCTTACGCAGTCTGAAGGTGTTCCGCTGCAGGCAAAGGCTCTTACTCCTTCCACAGGAAAAGGCACTTCCCATACCTCAAAAGGCTCTCTTAGGGTTACACTGTGGGACATAGCGCTTCTTTGGGAGTGTGGGGCCACTATCCATACTTGGCCTATTTCTGCTGCTGCTTTTGCAAGGCGCAAAAGTCCGTCTGAATTTATTCCATCGTCGTTTGTTAAAAGTATTTTTCTCATAGATAATACTGTACCGCAATTTCCCATTTTTTTCCATTTTTCTGTTATTCTATTTAGTAGTAGATAAAAAGGAGAAACTATATGGTTTTCTTTCAGGACACAAGAGTCCTCACAGATGAGGTTATAGATACCTGGTCAGCCCAGGCCGAAGAGACCTACAAAAAGGCCGCCGGGAAAAGAGCCAGCAGCACAGTTAAACTGCGTCTGACACTGGAAGAACTTTTATTGCGCTTCAGGGAGTGCTACGGAACCAATGGCCCCTGTATTATAAGAGGCATAAAGAGCTTTAGCGGAATCAGGTTTGAACTTGCCCAGCAGGGCTCAAGACACAATCCTCTGGTAATAGATCCGGATGATGTCATGGCCTATGATATGCTGGCAAAGCTGAATCTCTATCCCCAGTATACTTTCCGTGAGAACAGAAGCTTAAATATTGTTACCATACCTGCACCGGTGAAACCCATCAAGAACGCGCTTCTTATCGGTGTTCTTGCCGGCGTTGTGATGGCGTTCCTTACCTGGGTAGCTTCATCAGCCATGCCCGGATATGTGGTGGAAGACTATCTTGCGCCGCTTATTGCAGGTCTTTTCAGTAAGCTTTCGTCTGTTTTTTCAGCACTGGCTACACCCCTTGTGTTCTTCGCTGTTATCGCAGGAATAATCGGTATTGGTGATATAACCTCTTTTGGCAAGCTGGGCGTCAGGCTCGTTCTTCGAATGCTTTTGACCTATGGCATCGCCATGGTAGTGATGGTTGCAATTGGTATTCCCATGGGCCTTGTTTCCGCCGGGAAGTCGGCGGGGGAAAATGTCTTTTCTGACCTGCTCACCCTGGCCCTTGACATAATCCCCGGAAACCTTGTGGAGCCCTTCAGGATAGACAATGATCTTCAGGTGATCGTTCTTGGAATTTTCATCGGACTTGTTATGCTGACATTGGGGGAGAAGATCAGAAGGATAAGAGCTCTTATAGATGAGTTTAGTTCTCTGTTTAATCGCATGATGCTAGTGGTGTGTAAGCTCCTTCCGGTGTTTGTTTATCTTGGAATCACGAATCTACTTCTTGGGGGCAATATAGGAAGGCTTGGTAGTCTTTCAAGGATAGTGATCATCTGTCTTGCCGGAATGGCGTTACTGATACTGATAACCATTATCCGTGCAAGAATTGTGACAGGAAAGAGCTTCCTATGGATGTTTAGCGCACAGCTTCCTGCTCTTGCCATCAACCTTACCACCAGTTCGCAGGTTTCAGCTCTTCCCGAGAGCATGAAGTGCTGCAAGGAGCGCTGGAAGATAGAAGAGAAGTTTACGGATTTTGCGCTGCCTCTGGGTATAGTGATATATATGCCAAACGGGGCTATTTTGCTTGGCTCAACTGTCTGGGTTCTGACAGACATGGCTCTTGGCGGTGTAAGTCCCATAACCCTTGTAAAGCTTGTGTTTGTGGCAGTAATCGTTGCAATCGCAGCGCCGCCCATTCCTGGTTCAGCCGTGGCGGTTCTTCCGATTCTTTTTTCAGCTACCGGAACGGACCTGTCAATGATGCCACTGGCTGTCATCATCGCCTCAACCATCGGATATCTCCTGCCGGCAGTCAATGGCTACTGCCTCCAGCTTGAGATACTGATGAGCGCCTGGAAGAGTGGCTGTGTAAAGGGAAGTGGACTCAGGGGACGTGGTTAGTGATCCATTTTTTAAAAACATCCCCGTTGACGATTCTGAGGGACAAATTTGAAGGGAGATTGAAAAAAGGGAAATATGAAAAATAAGAAAACAGTAAATTTGATAACTATACTGGCAGCAGGCTGTTGCCTGGCTACTATGATCGGATGCGGGAGCGCAAAAGTTGAAGAAAAGCCGGTTGACGAGACAGAAGAGGCAGCAGAGAGCAAAGAGACAAAAGAAGCAGAGGAAATGCCTGAGCAGACTTTGGCTGAAAATGAACAGGTATCCTCAGAGCCGGAAACAGTTTCCGATGATCATGACGTGTATGTGCAGTTCCTTAATGATGAACTAAAGCTTGACGGAAGGACCTACTCAGAGATATTCAGCTTTGTGAGAGAGGACTTTGATATGGAGCCTGTGGCGTTCTACTATGATGTTGATGAGGATGGGAAGGATGAACTTTTGGTTTCAACCGTTTTCTACGGATACAATATTTATGATGTAAGAGACGGAGAGCTTCTGCTGCTGGACTGCGGTGATGGAACAGCAGCTGCATGCGGAGTATATAAAGGTAACGGGCATGTATACGTAAGCCACAGCGATTTTACCCATGCAGGCAGACAAATGCTGACACTTACAAGATATAATGGAAGCGGTGAGATTGTAGAGACGATAGAAATAAATGCCGAATACTGGGAATCTGAGGATGATATGTACGATGAGAACAGTGATTTTTCCTATAACGGCAGCAAGATCACAATGCAGGAATATGAGGATTATATGAACGCTCTGAAATTCATAGACCCTGAGTCAGAAGACGCAAAGCCTGCACCGTAAGGTGGCCCTCCAGGTCCATGTTTTTACAAATCTGCCCTGACATGGTAATATATATTCGCCGTGTTAGGGCCAAGCTATATTGAGACCCAGATTAGCAGATAGATTACACAGCATCGGATAGTCAAATGTCCGGTGCTGTTTTTT
>DFGW01000124.1 GCA_002372465.1 Butyrivibrio sp. UBA3740 | reverse complement strand
TATGAAGAAGCAGGGTGGATTTATCCCTGGTATCAGACCGGGTAAGCCCACAAGTGATTACCTTACAAACATTCTCAACTACATCATTTTTATCGGAGCATGTGGCCTTACAATAATCGGTGTATTACCTATCTTCTTTAATGGTGTATTTGGTGCCAGCGTTTCATTTGGTGGTACCAGCCTTATCATCGTAGTAAGTGTTATACTTGAGACGATCAAACAGGTTGAGTCACAGATGCTTGTACGTAATTACAAAGGTTTCCTGGAAGACTAAAGCTGTGATACAATAATAAGAGGCGTAAGGACCTGCATAGCGCAGGTCTTGAAACCTCTTATATTAATTTAAGAGAAGGGTGATAGATCATGAAAATTATTATGTTAGGCGCACCTGGTGCAGGAAAAGGAACACAGGCTAAGATGATCGCGGAGAAGTTTGCTATTCCGCACATCTCAACAGGAGATATCTTCAGAGCTAACATCAAGAACGGCACAGAGCTTGGTAAGAAGGCAAAAGAGTTCATGGATAAGGGACAGCTTGTTCCTGATGAGCTTACAGTTGAGATCCTTCTTGACAGAGTAGCTAATGATGACTGCAAGAACGGCTATGTTCTTGATGGATTCCCACGTACCATTCCACAGGCTGATGTTCTTGACAAAGAGCTTACAAAGCTTGGAGACAAGGTTGATTTTGCAATCAACGTAGACGTTCCTGACGAGAATATCGTTCGCAGAATGTCCGGAAGAAGAGCATGCCTTAAGTGTGGTGCTACCTACCATATTGAGCATATTCCACCTAAGAAGGAAGGAATCTGCGATACATGTGGCAGCGAGCTTGTTCAGCGTGATGACGACAAGCCTGAGACAGTACAGAACAGACTTAAAGTATATCACGAGCAGACTCAGCCTCTTATCGAGTACTACGACAAGAAGAACATTCTTAAGAATGTCGATGGTACAAAAGATATGCAGGAAGTATTCACTGATATTTGTAATATATTAAACGCATAAGAAACTGATATGGCTATCATTATTAAGACTGACGAAGAAATAGAACTTATGCGACAGTCGGGGCATCTTTTGGCAAAGGTTCATGAAGAACTGCATGCTGCTGTAAGACCTGGAATATCTACTCTCGAACTGGATCAGATCGGAGAGAGAACAATCCGTGAGCTTGGTGGGATACCCAACTGCAAGAATTACGAGGGATTTCCCGCTGCTGTGTGCATATCGGTAAATGATGAGGTTGTCCACGGAATACCCAGTGGAGACAGGATCCTGGTTGAAGGTGATATAGTCACCTTCGACACGGGACTTATATATAAAGGCTATCATTCAGATGCAGCAAGAACCTGGGGAGTAGGCAAGATATCCGATGAGGCTCAGAAACTCATTGATGTGACAAGGGAAAGCTTTTTTGAAGGGATCAAGAAAGCCAAAGCCGGTCACAGACTCCATGAGATATCAAGAGCCATCGATGACTACATTGCACCCCATGGCTATGGCATAGTCAGGGAACTGACAGGCCATGGAATCGGCACAAGCCTTCATGAGGAACCTTTAGTTCCTAACTTTAAGAAGTTTTTGCCGGGGCCGAAGCTTAAAAAGGGCATGACCATATGCGTGGAACCCATGATAACAATGGGACAGCGTTATGTGGGATGGCTGGATGATGAATGGACAGTGGTTACCGTAGACGGATCACTGGCGGCCCATTATGAAAACACAATAGCCATCACGGATGGTGAACCTGAAATACTTACAATAGTTTGACAGTTTTGGATTTAAGGAGGAAAAAGATGTCAAAGGCTGATGTTATTGAAATTGAAGGCAAGGTAATAGAGAAGCTTCCCAACACTATGTTCCAGGTTGAGCTTGAAAACGGACATGTTGTTCTTGCTCATATTAGCGGTAAGCTCAGACAGAATTTCATCAGAATTCTGCCCGGTGACAAAGTTACTTTAGAGCTTTCTCCATATGACCTTACAAAGGGAAGAATTATCTGGAGAGACAAATAATTATAAAAATTTAACGAAATACTGGTAAGATATGTGGTAAAATGTAATCATAGCGGTAGTCTATAGATTGTTTTTTCATAACATCTGAGGATACTATGATCGAGAAACTTTACGAAAGTTATGATGACAATAATTACTATATAGATACCAACAAGAAAAAGTTGGCCCACGATAACGCAGGCGTTATCAGTGGTTTGCTGACTTTTTTTGCTATTGTGGGCGTGATTTTTGTAGCCGTTGCCATGGCGTTTGGCAGTTCAAAGACGCCCTTCTATGTTTATGCACCTGCAATTGTTGTTCTTCTTGTTCTGCTTCTATTGAATAATCTTGCATCCAAAAGACTCATATATGATTTTGGAAAAATAAGAATTTATGCATTTTTTATCTATACGATTTTGATTCTGTCCTTTTCTTTTGCTGATGTCAGCACCTTCCGGGAATCCCGTGCAATCTTTTTCCCTGTTGCCATGATAATGCTCTCCACCATATATATGGACTATTTCTGGGTGATGGTTGGGTATAAAACCGCATTGGCTGTGGTATTTCTTTTGTTTGACAATGTAGTCAAAAACAGGGAATTATTCCTGAATGATGTTGTTGTGGTGGTTCTTTCCATCGTGGCTTCAATGTTTTGTTACTCAGCAGTTATATCCGTGGCACTTTCAAGACATGAAGACAGCGAACAGCTGGTTAAAAAGAGTCAGACAGATCTTTTAACGGGCCTTTTAAACAAGATTTCTTTTGAGGAGAAATGCTCCAGCTACTTGGAAAGCAGAGTTATCGGCGCCAAGTGTACCATGTTTATTTTTGACCTGGATGACTTCAAGGACGTTAACGACCATTTTGGACACCAGACGGGAGATAAGGTCCTAAAGCTCTTTTCCGAGATCCTGAAAGGATATTTCCACCCGGATGACGTTATCGGAAGGGTCGGGGGAGATGAGTTTATGGTGCTGGTTCTTGGCGATATGCCGGACGGATTCGCTGAGAGAAGATGCCGGAGCGTTATACACGAGCTTAAGACAACAGATGTTGATGGAGATAAGGGTATTACCTGTAGTATCGGAATAGCGGAGGATACGCAGGGCCATGGCTTCGAGGACCTGTACAAGATGGCTGACGCGGCACTTTATAAGGCCAAGGAGGGCGGAAAGGCCCAATTTATCAAGGAAACCTTCGCATGAAAAGAGATTTCGGTCCGGGATTACTTATCTATAGTAGTTCCGGACTTATTTTTTTGCGGAAATATGCGATTTTTTGTTAAAAAGCTGTTGCATATTGAATCTGATTATGTTATATTATAAGTCGGTCTTTTTGTGA
>DFGW01000129.1 GCA_002372465.1 Butyrivibrio sp. UBA3740 | reverse complement strand
GGAAGCGGAAGTCCGTTTACTGGACACCAATACGTCCAACCAGATTGCTGCCGGAGAGGTTGTGGAAAGACCTGCCAGTGTGGTAAAGGAACTGGTTGAGAATGCAATAGACTCCGGAGCCACTGCCGTTACCGTGGAGATAAAAGGCGGAGGAATCGACATGATAAGGGTCACCGACAACGGCTCAGGTATAGAAAAGAGCCAGATTCGGAAGGCCTTTAAAAGACATGCAACCAGTAAGCTTAAAAGCATTGAGGATCTTTTTTCAATCCATTCCCTGGGCTTTAGAGGAGAGGCGCTTTCAAGCATTTCTTCCGTGGCACAGGTTGACATGATAACCAAGACAAGGGATGAACTTGTCGGCACCAGATACTGCATAAATGGCGGCGAAGAGGCGGCTTTTGAGGAGATCGGAGCACCGGACGGAACCACTCTTATCATCAGAAATCTGTTTTATAACACTCCTGCCAGAAAGAAGTTTCTTAAGACTCCTCAGACTGAAGGAAGCTATATCGGAGATGTGATGGAGCATCTGGCTTTGGATAACCCCACGGTTTCCTTCCACTACATCAACAACAAGGATGACAAGTTCTCCACCTCAGGAAACGGAGATCTTAAGGAGATAATCTACAGGATTTACGGAAGAGATATTTCCGTGAGCATTATTCCCATAAATGTGGCTGATAAGGGCTATATTCTCGAAGGATATCTTGGAGAGCCATCCATAAACAGATCAAACAGGAATTTTGAGATATTCTTTGTAAACGGTCGTTACATCAAGGACAAGGTGATGTCAAAAGCACTGGAAGAGGGCTATAAGCAGTACCTTATGATGCACAAGTTTCCTTTTGCTGTTTTACATCTTCGTATGGATCCCTCCTGCGTTGATGTCAATGTACATCCTGCCAAGATGGAGGTGCGCTTCAACGACCAGATTGGCCTTTCTGAGTTTATAAGAACCAATGTGGAAAAGACTCTTAGGGAACACGAAATGATCCCTGACGCACTCCTTGGCGAAGATGAGCCTGTGGCTTCTCCCACAGGCCTGGCTGTGGATGAAGCTGATAAGTCAGAAGAAAGTTCTTTTGAAAAGAAAGAAGCTCCTGCAAGAAGCGTTGCACCACAGCCCTTTGAACGACTTAGGTTTGAACAGCACAAGATCAGCGAGGATACACCAGTATATGCCCATGGTGTAAAGGCAGAGCCTATTAAGATAGAGGACAGCAATAAATCCGCTGTATGGACCAGGATATTTGGTGATTCGGACGGCTCCATCGCTGAAAAGAGTGAGCACCCTTCCCCTATCATCAAGCAGGAAGAGGCTATTGTGGTTGAAAAGCCAATGCAGCTAAACCTTTTTGATGAGAAGGTACTGACCAAAGACAATGTAAAGGAATATGAGATCCTGGGCCAGATATTCGGCACCTACTGGATCATCGCTTTTAAGGACAAGATATTTATGGTTGATCAGCATGCAGCCCATGAGAAGATCAACTATGAACGAATGATGAAGAGATACAAAAACGGAGAAATGCTCTCCCAGATGGTCAATCCACCTGTGATCGTTGCCCTCACCAGCGCAGAAGAAGAGCTGTTTCTGACCTACAGGCAGTACTTTGAAAAGCTTGGCTTTAACATTGAGAATTTTGGTGGCAGGGAATACGCCATGAGAGCCATCCCCATTGATCTTTTCGGATGCGATTCCGAGAAGGATATGTTCATTCAGATACTGGATGAGCTTTCTCATGAGACCAACCTTGACAGAACACCGGATGTGATTAACTATAAGATAGCGAGCATGGCATGCAAAGCTTCTGTAAAAGGAAATACCAAGATGAGCTTTGCTGAGATGGAAGCTCTTTTGGACGAGCTTCTTACCCTTGATAATCCTTATAACTGTCCTCATGGAAGACCAACCATCATCTCCATGAGCAAGTATGAGATTGACAAGAAGTTTAAGAGAGTTGTTGAGTAATGGACAAGCAAAAACTCGTTGTACTTACAGGACCTACGGCTGTTGGGAAGTCAAAGCTTTCCATAGCCCTGGCAAAGGAAATTGGCGGAGAGATCATCTCCGCTGATTCTATGCAGGTCTACAAATACATGAATATTGGAACGGACAAGATAAGCAACCAGAAGATGGAGGGGGTTCCTCATCATCTCATTGATTTTCTTGAGCCTTCCGAGGACTTTAATGTCTTTACCTTCCAAAAGCTTGTGAAGGAAGCTATCGATGACATAACTTCCAGAGGACATGTTCCCATTATTGTCGGAGGAACCGGCTTTTATATCCAGGCAGTTCTTTATGATATCGACTTTACTGAGACTGACGAGGACGACTCTTACAGAAAAGAGCTTGAAGAAAGGGCAAGGACTGAGGGTGTACATGTGCTTCATGAAGAACTTAGATCTGTTGATCCCGAGTCTGCGGAAGCGATACATGAGAACAACTCAAAGAGAGTTATCCGGGCCCTTGAGTATTACAAAAAGACAGGAAGGCCCATTTCCCTTCACAATAAGGAACAGCATGAAAGGACCTCTCCCTATGACTTTAAGTACTTTGTACTGACAGATGACAGGGGGGTGCTGTACTCAAGGATAGATAAACGTGTTGATCAGATGATGGAAGAGGGCCTTGAAGGAGAGGTAAAAGAGCTTCTTAAGCTTGGAGTTCCAAGAAGTGCTACTTCAATGCAGGGACTTGGCTACCGGGAAATGTTCGGTTATCTGGACGGGGAATACGACCTGGAAAGGGCGATTTATCTGATCAAGAGAAACACCAGACATTTTGCCAAGAGGCAGCTT
>DFGW01000162.1:26694-32729 GCA_002372465.1 Butyrivibrio sp. UBA3740 | reverse complement strand
AACTCCCGACAGACCTATCCTCATCGACAGATTCCTTCACAACGCTTTGGAGTGCGAGGCTGATGCCATCAGCGATGGAAAAGAGGCTTTCGTTCCTGCAGTTATGGAGCACATTGAGCTTGCAGGTATCCACTCCGGAGATTCAGCTTGTATCGTACCTTCCAAGCATATTTCAGAGAAGCACCTTCGCACCATCGAGGAGTACACCAGAAGGATTGCTGTGGAGATGAACGTTGTGGGACTTATGAACATGCAGTATGCCATCGAGGATGACACTGTCTATGTTCTTGAAGCCAACCCCAGAGCATCCCGTACAGTTCCGCTGGTTTCAAAGGTCTGCGGAATAAGGATGGTTCCTGTTGCAACAGATATCATCACTTCAGAGCTTACAGGAAGACCGTCTCCGGTTCATGACCTTATAGAAGAAAAGAAGAAAAAGGGCGAGCCTCCATATTACGGAGTAAAAGAGGCAGTATTCCCATTTAATATGTTCCCTGAAGTTGATCCGGTTCTGGGACCTGAGATGCGCTCCACAGGTGAGGTCCTTGGTCTTGCCAAGACTCCGGGAGAGGCATTCTTTAAGGCTGAAGAGGCAGCAAATGCCGGACTTCCCCTTAAAGGCGCAGTGCTTATTTCACTCAACACCGAGGATAAGCCTGAGGCATCCGAGATTGCCAGAAGCTTTGCTGATTTAGGCTTTAAGATCTATGCAACAGGCAAGACCTTCGAGACAATAGTGGAAGCAGGCATCGATGCTGTAAGGATCATGAAGAACTACGAGGGTGGCAGACCAAACGTAGAGGATATCATCAAGAACGGCGATGTTCAGCTTGTTATCAACACTCCTATCGGAAGGGGAGCTGAACACGATGACGGGTACCTTAGAAGAGCAGCCATCAAGGCCCGCATTCCTTACATCACCACTGTGGCAGCAGCAAAGGCAGCAGCAGAGGGTATTCATGAGGTCAAGGAGAACGGCGCCGGCAATATCAATTCTCTTCAGGGCTACCACAGCCAGCTTTAATTGATTTATAATATTTGTAGTGATATTTCTTTTAAGGGGGCAAAAGAGCTATGGGTGAGAACGAACAGAACGTAAATACTCAGGAAACAGTTGAGCAGCCGGCAACGGAGCAGGAGCAAAATGCAGAACAGCAGTCAAATGCCTTTAATCTGCCGGGGATAAGCCCACAGACCAGGGATCATGTCCTGGAAGAGATCAGGAAGTTTTCCCAAAAGCAGGTTGTCTGGCAGCGCCTTTCTTCGCTGTGCATCCTGGGAGCTTTGATCTGCATTGTGGTTGTGCTCTTTATTGTGGTTCCCAGGGTTTTGGAGACGCTTGATCACATCAACTCTGTGGCTGCGAAGGTTGAGACTTCCCTTGAGAATGTGGACGTGATGGTTAACGAGATGACCGATGCCAGCAAGAACCTCAATCAGCTGGTGGGGGAAAATTCCACATCTCTTACGGATGCCATCGATAAGATGGCGGGTGTAGACTATGACGGCCTCAACCAGGCGATTCAGGACCTTCAGGACGCTGTAGGACCCATGGCATCATTTTTTAACAGATTCAGGTAATTTTATGGAAATAGAAAAGTCACATTTTTTTAATCTTTCACATTACGAGTACGGGGAGGCCTACTTTGGAAGCCACAAGGGAATGCGCTTTCGGCTTGCCAGAGACCCCTTGGAACACGTAAAATTCGTCCCGGTGGATAAGAGAAATCCCGCGACACTTATGGCTACTGTATGGCCTGAGCCTTATTCCTACGCAGTAACGGATAAAGAGCTTATGACCAGCGAGCATTTTGAGGTCAGTGAAGAGGGATTTGATGCTGCCGTAGTATGGATAAACCAGCAGTATCTGGACCGCAAGGATGAATGGAATAAAAAGTCATAAATTTTTTTGAAATTAAAAAAGGATTTTGCAAGTCCCACGTCGAATAATTTAGATGTGGGACTTTTTTTGCCCCTAATCTAACTTAAGAAAGAAGAACAGCATTGATAATTCGCGAGAAAATTGAAGACAGAGAGGCTGAAATCTTAAGCAAGCATGCTACTCTCAGCATGAATTCCAAAGGACGAGAAAAAGAAGAAAAGCAGTGTGACATCAGGCCTTGTTTTCAGAGGGACCGTGACAGGATCCTTTATTCCAAGTCATTCAGGCGCCTCAAGGACAAGACTCAGGTCTTTTTGTCCCCTGACGGGGATCACTACAGGACCAGGATGACGCACACTCTTGAAGTGTCACAGAATGCCAGGACAATAGCCAAGGCCCTTATGCTCAATGAGGACTTGGCGGAAGCTATTGCTCTGGGGCATGATCTTGGACATACTCCCTTTGGTCACGCAGGTGAGAGGGCTCTTAATGCCGTCTGTCCCGAAGGCTTCAAGCACAACGAGCAGAGCCTTCGCATAGTAGAGAAGCTGGAGAATTCCGGGAAGGGACTGAATCTTACCTGGGAGGTCAGGGACGGTATCGTCAACCACGAGATGGAACTGACTCCGGGAACTCTGGAGGGTAAGGTTGTAAGACTTTCCGACAAGATTGCCTATATGCACCATGACATGGACGATGCCATAAGGGGCGGGATCATTACTGAGAAGGACGTTCCGGAGTCCCTGTCAAGGGTCATCGGACACACCAACGGCGAGTGGCTGGACACCTTTATCCACGACATAATAGCCACCAGCATGGATAAGGACGACATCAGGATGTCCCAGGACGTCTACGAGGCTTTCCACAATCTCCGCAAGTTCATGTTTGACCGGGTTTACACCAATCCTGTGGCCAAGGGCCAGGAGGGGAAGGTCGAGGAGATGATCAAGATCCTCTACCACTACTATGTGGAGCATATAGATCTTTTACCTGATTACCTACGGCAGATTAATGAAAGGGGAGAGGCCTCCAAGGAGAGGATCGTGTGTGACTACGTCAGCTCCATGACGGACAGGTACGCGGTAGCTGTGTTTGAAGAAGTTTACGTACCGCGCAGCTGGGCAGTTTTGTAACTTTCTCTTTAGACTACCAAGATACACGCAGAATATATTTTACTAACGAATGGGGATAATACAGTGCGATATTCCGACGAGATCATAGAGGAAGTCAGGTCGCGCAATGACATTGTGGATGTGATAGGCCAGTACGTTCATCTCCAGAAAAAGGGCGCCAATTACATGGGGTTATGTCCTTTTCACAACGAGAAGACCGGGTCCTTTAGTGTTTCACAGTCCAAACAGATCTTTCACTGCTTTGGTTGCGGCGAAGGAGGCAATGTCATCAGTTTCCTGATGAAATATGAAAATCTGACATTTACAGAAGCGTTAAAAGAGCTGGCCGAAAGGGCCGGGGTCAATCTCCCCCAGGAGGATGAATCCCCTGAAGCAAAGGCCAGGAGAGATAAGAGACAGACGCTTTTTGACATCAATAAAGAGGCAGCAAAGTATTACTACTACAACCTTTGGTCCAAGACCGGTGAAAAGGGCCTTGAGTATTACCGGGGAAGGCAGCTTACCGATGAGACCATCAAGCACTTTGGCCTTGGATTTGCCAGCATGACTTCTGATGGGCTGGTGAAGCACCTTCGAAGTAAAGGCTATAAGGACGCCCAGATAATTGAGGCAGGTCTTGCCTCTTTTGACGAGAAGCGGGGAACCCATGACAAGTTCTGGAACAGAGTCATGTTTCCGCTATTTGATGCCTCCGGCAAGGTAATAGGCTTTGGAGGAAGAGTAATGGGAACCGGAGAACCCAAGTATATCAATTCCCCGGAGACTCCCATATTTGACAAGGGACGCAATCTTTACGGTCTCAATTTTGCCAAGAGTTCCAAGGCACCTTATTTTATAGCCTGTGAGGGTAATGTGGATGTTATCGCCATGCATCAGGCGGGCTTTGATATGGCAGTAGCTTCCCTGGGAACGGCCTTTACGGTTAATCAGGCAATGGTCCTTAAGAGGTACAAGGACACCGTAATATTGTCCTACGACAGCGACGGTGCAGGAACCAAGGCGGCCGTCAGGGCTATAGGTATTTTGAAGGAAGCAGGCCTTAAGGGCAAGGTCCTTGACCTTCGTCCCCACAAGGACCCGGATGAGTTCATCAAGAATGAAGGGAAAGAGGCCTTTGAAGAGCGGGTAAGGAACGCCGAGAACACCTTCTACTTTGAAGTCAGGGTGATGCAGGATAGATACGATATGTCGGATCCCGTATCCAAGACTGAGTTCCAAAGGGAACTGGCGGCCAAGCTTTGCGAGTTTGAGGAACCACTTGAAAGAGAGAATTACATAGAGGCTGTAGCAGCCAGATTTAATATAGCGGTTGATGACTTAAGGAAGCTCGTTTCAGCCACAGCAGCCAGGGGGATACCCCAGAGAGCACTTGAAAAGCCCAAATCAGGGATTGCACCCAAGAAGAGTCCCGAGGAAGGCTCAAGGAAGAACCAGAGGCTGCTTTTGACATGGCTTACTGATGAGCCCAGGATCTTTTCCAGGGTCACAAGGTGGGTAGAACCGGAGGATTTTGCGGACGACCTGTACAGGACCGTGGCAAAAGAGCTGTTCGCAGGAATGGAAGCAGGTAGCTTTGCTCCGGCAGCAGTACTGGACCGGTTTACCGATGTGGAAGAGCACCGGCAGGTGGCCGAGATGTTCAACACCAACCTGGTGGAGATCGATACCCCCGAACAGAGGCGCAAGGCCTTTCACGATATCATCGTGGCCGTTAAACAGTCAGGCTACGAGCGGCGCAAGAAAGAGCTTAAGCTCGATGACCCTGAATATCTCACCAAGACTATTCAGTGGAAGAAGGATCTGGAGAAGATGGCCCACGCCGATATCTCTCCGGACGATTGACAAGGACAATAGCATAATAATGAGTCATCCGGGAATATCCCACTGACTCAATCCCAGAAAGGAAATGATAAAACATGGCAACAAAGAAGGAAACAGCAAAAGAGACAGAGAAGAATACTAAGGCAGCTGCAACAAAGACAGCTGCTAAGAAAGAGACAGCTAAGAAGGAGGCACCTGCCAAGAAGGAGAAGGCAGTTAAGGAAGCGCCTGCCAAGAAGGAAAAGGCAGTTAAGGAAGCACCTGCCAAGAAGGAGAAGGCTGTAAAGGAAGAACCTGTCAAGAAGGAAAAGGCAGCTAAGGAAGCACCTGCCAAGAAAGAGAAAGCTGCAAAAGAGACAGCCAAGGAAGCTCCTGTAAAGGGAACCAAGAGAGGCAAGAAGGCAGCAGCTGCAGAGACAGAAGCCAAGACCCCTGCCGGCGATGGGGAGATGGATGAGGCCACCAAGGAGCTCTTTTCCCAGAAGATCAAAGAGATCCTTGCTCTTGCCAAGAAGAAGAAAAATGTCCTTGAGTATGCTGAGATCAGCGATTTCTTTGCAGACATGGGCCTTAACGAAGAGCAGCTTGATAACGTTCTTGAGGTATTAGAGAATTCCGGAATCGATGTTCTTAGGGTTTCAGATTCCGATGACGATGTCATTCCTGATGATGACGATATGGTCCTTTCCGATGAGGACGAGGTCGATATGGAGAATATCGATCTGTCAGTTCCCGACGGAATCAGCATTGAGGACCCTGTAAGAATGTACCTTAAGGAGATCGGTAAGGTTCCGCTTCTTACAGCTGAGCAGGAGATCGATCTTGCCAAGCAGATGGAGGCAGGTCTCGAAGCCGAGAAGACCATCGCTGAGAACAAGAAGCTTACAGATGCCAAGAAGAAAGAGCTTGAGCAGGCTATCTACGCAGGAAATGAGGCTAAAAAGCGTCTTGCAGAGGCAAATCTTCGTCTCGTTGTAAGTATCGCCAAGAGATATGTGGGAAGAGGAATGCTGTTCCTTGACCTTATTCAGGAAGGTAACCTTGGTCTTATCAAGGCTGTTGAGAAGTTCGATTTCCGTAAGGGATTCAAGTTCTCAACCTACGCTACATGGTGGATCAGACAGGCCATTACAAGAGCTATCGCTGACCAGGCAAGAACTATCCGTATCCCTGTTCACATGGTTGAGACCATCAACAAG
>DFGW01000162.1:26251-26626 GCA_002372465.1 Butyrivibrio sp. UBA3740 | reverse complement strand
CATCCGTGTAAGCCGTCAGCTTCTCCAGGAGCTTGGTCGTGAGCCACTTCCTGAGGAAGTTGCAAAAGAGATGAATCTTCCTGTAGAGCGTGTTCGCGAGATACTTAAGATTTCTCAGGAGCCTGTATCCTTGGAGACACCTATCGGTGAAGAGGAAGACAGCCATCTTGGTGATTTCATTCAGGATGATAACGTTCCTGTACCTGCTGATGCAGCAGCATTCACACTCCTTAAGGAACAGCTTGTTGAGGTTCTTGATACTCTTACAGAGCGTGAGCAGAAGGTTCTGCGCCTTCGTTTCGGTCTTGATGACGGAAGAGCTCGTACTCTTGAAGAGGTTGGAAAAGAGTTTAACGTAACCCGTGAGCGTATCCG
>DFGW01000162.1:0-26198 GCA_002372465.1 Butyrivibrio sp. UBA3740 | reverse complement strand
CGTGAGCGTATCCGTCAGATTGAGGCGAAGGCTTTAAGGAAGCTTCGTCATCCAAGCCGCAGCCGTAAGCTCAAGGATTATCTTGACTGATATGAGTAAGATGCAGGAAGGATTGCCGGCCGGCGCCATGAATAAGACAGACATGCCTTCGCATGTGCCTGTCACAGGGCAGTCACCTGCCGGTGACGAAGCTGTTGTCGCCGGACGGATGTCTCATCGCCTTATCACAGATGCAGACATGCTGGGTGGCATGAGCTTTGAAGTATCCGGAGCGCAGAGCAAGGTGGCTGCAGGAGTCCTTGATAAGTTCCGCTGCGTTGCCGATGTGGGCTGCGATCACGGATATGTGTCTATTTACCTGGTGCAGAAAGGCATCGCAGAAACGGCCCTTGCAATGGATGTCCGCAAAGGACCCTTGTCCATGGCAGAGAGCAACATCAGCGATTACGGACTTGCAGATAAGATCAGGGTAAGGCTCTCTGACGGGCTTTCAGAGCTTGAAAAGGGCGAAGCTGATGCTCTTGTAATTGCCGGAATGGGCGGAAAGCTCATGATCAGCATCCTGGAGAAAAAGGACCTTAGGGAGCTTGGAATAAGAGTAGCAGTACTTCAGCCCCAGTCAGATATCCATGAGTTCAGACAGTATCTTAGGGACAAGGGCTATGTGACTTTAGATGAGCGCGTGGTCTTTGAAGATGGCAAGTACTATTTCCCCATGCGGGTGCAGATTTCAGAGGCCGAGCAAAGCGAAACGAAAGGCACTAAGGACGGTCATGATGATTTGCCGGGTACGAAGCCATTTGCTGCAGATGGCTTGAATATAGTTCGAAATCTATTTTCCGCAATGGAGGATGAGACGGTCCTTCGGATATGTAACCGCTACGGTGAGCACAATATCGCAAGGCGTGACCCTGTTTTGAAGGATTATCTTGTTCATGGAAAAGAGGTGGCGCTGTCTATCTTAAAGAGCCTTGATGAAAGCGCCCACGGAGAGAGGGTAGAAGCCCTCAGGCAGGAGCTGTCTGATATCGAGGCAGTACTAGCTTTATTTGAATAATTGTTTTAGAGGATTTGATAAGTATCTGATGGTGACCTTTAAGGGTCTTTTGCAACATACAAGTGAGGACAAAATATGCCAGTTGTTACTATCAATGGAACCGCTAAAGAATATGAAAAGGGTACTTCCTTTGAGACTATCGCCAAGGAGTACCAGAGTCAGTACAGTTCAAGAATTGCTGCCGTTATCTACAACGGTAAGATAAGGGAGCTTATGAAGTCTGTGAAGAAGGACGGGGAGCTGTCCTTTATTACCTACGCAGACAATATTGGTCACAAGACCATGAGAAGGACCGCCATCATGATCCTCATAAAGGCTATTCATGATGTGGTGGGCAAAGAGGCCATGTCCAGGACCAAGGTGGAGTTTGCCATCGGAAACGGTATCTACTGCACTATCAGAGAGACTTCGGTCACGAAGGACATGGTCAGAAAGATTGCCGACAGATTTACCGAGATTGTGGTGGAGGGAATTCCTATCACCAAGAAAGTCTATCCTCTTGATGAGGCTATCGACATTTTCAAAAAGCAGGGAATGGAGGATAAGGTTGCGCTTCTTCGCTACAGAAGGAGCTCCGAGATCAACATTTACCGGCTTGATGATATCTGCGATTATTTCTATGGGTACATGTTGCCCAATACTTCCTACATTGAAAAGGTTCAGATAGAGAAATACCATGATGGTATTCTCATTACCCTGCCTACCAAGGCAAATCCCGAAAGGCTCATCGTTTCTGAGCCCAGAGAGAAGCTCTTTAAGACCATGATGCTCTCCAGCGACTGGGGAAGCATGATGGGTATCGAGAATGTGGGTGATCTTAACAACATGGCCTGCGAGGGCAGGATGAACGAGATGATCCTTGTTCAGGAGGCCCTTCAGGAGAGCAGGATTGCCGACATTGCAAGAAAGATCTTTAAGAAGGTTGATGTAAAGTTTGTAATGATAGCAGGACCGAGCTCTTCCGGAAAGACCAGTTTTGCCAACAGGCTTTCTATACAGCTTAGGACTTACGGACTTACACCACACCCTATAAGCCTTGACAATTATTTTGTAAACAGAGAGGACACACCTCTTAACCCGGACGGAAGCTATAACTTTGAGTGTCTTGAGGCCCTTGACGTGGAGCAGTTCAACAAGGATATGACAAGGCTCCTTGCAGGAGAGAGGGTTGAGATGCCTGAGTTTAACTTTATCTCCGGAAAGCGTGAGATGAACGGGGAATTCCTTCAGCTTGGCAAGAACGACGTCCTTGTTATCGAGGGAATTCACGGACTTAATGAGAAGATGAGCTATGCTCTTCCTGCTGAGTCCAAGTTTAAAATCTATATCAGTGCCCTGACTACTTTGAGTCTGGACAACCATAACAGGATAGCAACCACAGACGGCAGACTTCTTCGCCGTATCGTCAGGGATGCAAGAACCCGCGGCGCTTCAGCCAAGAAGACCATCAGCATGTGGGCATCTGTCCGGGCCGGGGAGGAAGCCAACATCTTCCCTTTCCAGGAGGAGGCAGACGAGATGTTCAACTCGGCTCAGATCTACGAACTGGCAGTAATCAAGCCCTTCGCAGAACCGCTTCTTTTCAATATCCAAAAAGGGGAGCCCGAGTACTATGAAGCTAAGAGACTTCTAAAGTTCCTGGACTACTTTGTAACCGTTGACAGTTCCATGCTTCCAAAGAACTCCCTTTGCCGTGAGTTCATCGGTGGAAGCTGCTTTAAAGTCTGATACATGAAAGGGGACTGGATATATGAAATACAGCATTGATACCTACAGGCTTTATTCAAATGAGAAGATTTTCACTTTTACCATAAGGCTAAGGGTGACCATGAAAGCTGAAGTAGATATAGATGTTCTTAGGAAGTCTGCCAATACTGCCATTCGCCGCTACCCTTATTTTGCGCAGGAAGTGGTCCTGGGAGATGATGGCGGATATAAGCTCATCACCAATCACAGGGCTATAGTGGTCCTTGAAACACCGGAAAAGCTCCCTGATCTTTGCACAGATGAGGTGAATAAGCACCTGCTTTATATAGACTGCAAGGGAAAGGATATCTTTTTTAACATAAGCCATTCCCTGTGCGGCGGAAAGGGCATGATGCCCTGGGTCATGACTACGGTTTATCAGTATGTTACCGATAAATACGGCGTAGTCTTAAAGGCTCCGGATATCAGAAAGCCTGACAGCGAGCTCTTACCGGGTGAAGCGGACGAGCCTTCAATTGACATGCTTCCCGATGAGGAACCTATCTATGAGCACAAGAGCAAACAGCCTGTAGTTATGACCAGGGATTACTTAAACGGCATGTACAACCCCTTTAAGAGAGATCCCAATTACTACCAGTTTACCTTCGATCAGAAGGATATTATGGGCTTTGCAAGGGACAATGATGCCAGCGTGGCATCCTTCTTCCTTATGACACTGGCCATGGCTCTTAACAAGGTTCTGCCGGAGAAATACAAAGTTATCGGCGGTGAGATCGCTCATTTCCCGGGAGCTTCAATCGGGCTTCCAAACTGCCATAGCGATCTTTTGACCCACGCTTTTATAGATTATGACAGAGAGTACTTTAAGTATGATACTGAGAAGCTTGGAACCCTTACAAGGAGCCAGATCATTCTTCAGACAGACCCTTCGGTTACAGCTTACCAGCTTCGAAAGCTCTTTACCCTCTGGGAAGAACTGGACAAGATTGAGGGCCTTAAGAACAAAAGAGCTTTCTATGAAAGTCATGATCCATCCAGAGGAAAGGATGCCGGCCACGGAACCTTTATTTCAAACTACACCGGCAAGATGGAGTGGGGAGAAGTTGCTGATTACGTGGAGTCTTACTTTGCAATGGTGGACGGGCATCTTCTCTTGGAGGCCCTATCCATGCATAACAAGATATTCCTTTCCTTTATGCAGCTTATAAAAGAACCTAAGTATGTTAATGCATTTTGTGAAGTGCTGGAAGAGCTGAAGATCCCTTACAAGAAGGAAGGCCCATTCCCGAATATCAGGCCCAGGCATCAGATTCCGCAGGAATAAAAGGAGGACAAAAAAATGGGGTTTCATATTAATGGCAAATTTATCCCGTTTGATCTTCTGGATATCTTTCAGCTTATCAACTATTTTGTAGTCAGCGCCGGTTACTGGTTTATCTTTAAGAAGTGCGGAGCCAGGAAGAAATGGGCCTTTGTGCCGTTGGCAAGAGAGTTCCAGATAAGCCTTTGTGCAGACAGAGAAAAAGATGGCAGGTATTATACGATATTTGCCGCTCTTTCTTATGTGATTGAAATAATGATGCGCTTTACTAATACCGGATCGGTCCTATACTTTATCTTTGCCGTTCCGTCTATAGCACTTCATGTCACAAGGCTTATATATATGATGAAGATATATTTAGGTCTTATAAAGGTGTTTGAACGAAAGAAAAGGTGGCTCCTGGGGTTCATCTTTATCGAAGGCATTACAGTGCTGATATGGGGGCTTTCTGATAAATTCGTTCCCACAAAGTTTGTTGAACTTCCGGGTAGAGCCCCCGGAGCCAAAGAGCTTGGAAAAGAGCTTGTGGCCACAGAGGACGGTCTTACCATCAATATCAAAAAGCGCACTGTCATCGATTTTTTCAGGAAAAAGACCCTGCTTAAAGATATTCATATGCACATTCCAAAGGGGCATATGGTTCTTTTGCTGGGCGGATCCGGCGCCGGAAAGACCACCTTCCTCAATGCCATTACCGGCTATGAGAAGGCTGATGCAAAGATAATGCTGGATAATAATGATGTCTACCGGGACTATGACAAGATGAAGTATGATATCGGCTTCGTGCCCCAGCAGGATCTTATAAGGACCTTTGATACGGTTTCCATGACCATCACCGATGCAGCGGTCATGAGACTCTCCGCAGATGCTTCGCCGATGCAGCGGGACAACAGGATAGCAAGGATGCTGGATCAGTTTGGCCTTACCTCCGTACAGAACAACCTGGTGGAAAAACTCTCCGGTGGCCAGAGGAAAAGACTTTCCATAGCTATGGAGTTTATTTCCGACCCACCACTTTTTATCCTTGATGAGCCTGATTCAGGCCTTGACGGAGTTGTTGCCAGGAACCTTTTCAAGAGCCTTCGTGAAATAGCAGATGACGGAAAAATAGTAGTAGTAATAACCCACACTCCTGACAGAGTAATAGATCTTTTTGATGATGTTATCGTTCTTGCCAAGGACGCTTCAAGGACAGGAAGACTTGCCTGGTACGGCCCTGTTGATGAGGCCTATGAGTTCTTTGGAAAGTCCTCCATGGAAGAGATTCTTCTTTCCATAAATCAGAAGGACGAGGGCGGAGAAGGCAGAGCAGATGAGTTTGTTGAAAAGTATGCTGACAGGATAAAGGAAAAGGTGGGGTGACATACTATGAGCGAAGACAAGATAAGGCATATAGGACGTGCTGAACAGACAGTCATATATCTGGGGAAGCTCTTCAGGATGTTCCTTTTCCAAAATGACTGGAAGGTACTTCCAATGTCCGCACTGATTGCGGGAGTTGTGACAGTTGTTGTCGGAATGAACATCTTTAAGACCATGGAGGGGACATTACTTGGAGCTTTTGCCCTTTCCTGCGTATGTGTATGGAACGGCTTCTTTAATTCAATCCAGGTTATCTGCCGTGAGAGAGCAATCATAAAAAGAGAACACAGATCAGGAATGCATATAAGTTCCTACGTGGCGGCACACATGATTTATCAGGCGGTCATTTGCCTGGCACAGGTCATTATAACCATAGAGGTGTGCAAGAGACTGGGGATGCTGTTGCCAGAGGCAAGCCTGGTTACTCCCTGGCCTAGAATAGATTTTGGAATCACGCTGTTTCTGATCACTTATAGTTCGGACATGCTAGCCCTTTTAATATCTTCTTTTGCAAAGACTACTACATCGGCCATGACCATTATGCCATTTTTGCTGATCGTGGAGCTTTTATTTGCAGGGGCAGTTTTTTCTCTGCCGGATGCTGCAAAGCCCATATCAAATCTTACTGTTACCAAATGGGGACTGACGGCCATTTGTGCTCAGGGCAACTATAATTCACTGCCCATGGTAACCGTATGGAACAGTGCTCTTCAGATGAAAGATCTGGAGATTGACGGACAGAAACCTCTTTTGGCCACATTTGTATACATTGAAGAGAATGGATACAGGGATGAAGTCCTGATGAAATCAGGAGAGCTTAACCAGGTTCCCGAGTACAATTTTGAAACCGGGATACTTGTCAAATGCTGGATATGGCTTATAGCATTGACTATAGTTTTCGTAGCTGCAGCGATAATCCTGCTTGAAGGAATAGATAAGGACAAACGATAGACGAAAAAAGCCCCCACGGCCTTTATGGCTGAGGGGGCTTTGTTACTTGATAAAATATTTTCAGTATGGAGGGGTTAAAGGAGCTGTAACCGGAGCTGAATCAGCATTTCCGCCGCTGGTGTTTTTGATATATCCCGGGTCAAAGTTTGGAGTTGCGGACAGTTCCGGTTCAGTATATTTAACCGGCTCTTCAACTTCTTCAATTCCTCCGGAAACTTTTGTGAGTTCTATATCTTCTAAAACCTGTTTTTTATTCTTATCAGTCATTTAGTAATCCTCCTTATTTGGTGCTTGTATCTCTGCTATAATTATATACGATAAAGAAAATATTATGGCAGAAGTTTTTATAAAAAAAAGGAATAAAAATGAAAAATATTTTTTTAAAATCACGTCCCTTAAAGAGAGAGGCCTTCTGGCTATTGTTTATGTGCATGTTTGTGCTATTTGCTACAACTCTTGTTATAGGGCTGCGTTTCTATATCTTTTCAACCGTAAGAAACTACAAGCACTCATTGGAAAATCTGGCTTCATTTTCTCTTTCACAGCTTGATATTGACTATGTGGAGGAACTATTTGCCGAAACTAAAAGGACTTATGAATCCATGCCTGAGGACATACAGCTTCAGCCACTTACCGATGATTTCAGAGCCTATTTCTGGCCTCTTATGAAAGATCAGTACTATGAAAGCAGGGAAATACTGCGGCAATGCCGTGAAAGCACTGATATTTCCAATATCTACCTGGGGTTTTATGATGTGGAAAAGGAAAGGCTCGTGCTGGTTTTGGACGGTGATACACCGGAAAATTATTACATTCCCGGACAGTATATAAAAAACGAGGTGGGAAATCTTGACAGCTGGCCTGAAATACAAAAGATCATGGCCTCTGATTCAAAAATGTCTGTAGCCCATACACCCATTGTGGGATATGCTGCAACGGATTATCTTCCGCTTTACGGCAAAGACGGCTCACTTATAGGAGTTGTTGCCATAGATACTCTGCTCAATAAATTCAGTGATGAGCTAAGGTCGTTCCTTGTAGTCTTTTTCCCTGCCATGTTAGCAATCTTTATATTTCAGTCGCTGGTTATAACCCGGGCACTGGACAGAGAAGTTATTTCCCCTATAAATTCACTTTCTTCTGCAGCAGGTCAATATACAGCAAGGGATAAGGTCAATGATTCCGGCAGTACTTCTTATTTTGGCAATGTCAAGATTTCTTCTGTGAAAGAGATACGAAAACTTAAGGATACCATGGCCTACATGGAGGAGGACATCCACGAATCCATGCAGGAGATTTGCCGTGTCAGTGCGGATAAAGAGCGTATAGCCGCGGAGCTGTCTATTGCTGCGACTATTCAGATGTCTGCACTTCCGACTGCTTTTCCCGAGAGTGATAAATTTGACCTCTATGCGACCATGGACCCGGCCAAACAGGTAGGAGGCGACTTCTACGATTTCTTTATGGTGGATGACGATCATATCGCCATGGTCATAGCGGATGTTTCAGGTAAAGGTGTGCCGGCAGCTCTTTTCATGATGAAGGGAAAAGAGCTTATTAAGAGCCGTACGCTAAAGGGCGGAAAACCCTCTGAGATCCTTGAGTACGCCAATAACGAGCTCATGAAGAACAATGATGAGTGCATGTTCATAACCATATGGCTTGGAATGCTGGAGATAAGTACAGGAATAATCACTGCAGCCAATGCAGGTCATGAATATCCCATTGTTTCCGATGCAGAAGGAAATTTCCGGCTTTTTGAGGAGCCTCACGGAGTTCTTTGCGGAGCAGTGGAAGGTGTAACCTATGAGGATTACACCATTAGCGTGCCAAAGGGCGGCGGTATATTTGTCTATACAGACGGAGTTGCCGAGGCGGTCAACGCTGATGACGAGGCCTATGGCCTTGAAAGGATAGAGAAGTGCTTAAGCAGCAATAAGGATGTTTCTTCACGGTCACTTATAGATTCCGTTAAAAGAGATGTTGAGAGCTTTACAGCCGGAAACGACCAGTTTGATGATATTACCATGCTATGTCTTTTGATGAGATAAAATAACTGTTCCATTTTAAAAAATCACACTTAAATAAAAAAAGTGTGATTTTTTTGTTTTTGGGGGCTCCCTATAATTGAGTTCATCATAAGTCTTAATTGTTTTGGGAGGAACAGAGATGAAATTAAGAAAAATCATGGCAACTTTGTTGGCAGGAGCAATGACTCTTTCACTTGCAGCTTGTGGAAGCAGCGCACCTGAAGCTCCTGCAGCTGACACAGCAGCAGAGACAACTGAAGCACCTGCTGCAGAGGAGGCAGCTGACAACACTGACACAGCTAACGCTGGAACAGAAGGAGAGAAGCTTGTAATCTGGACTCTTGCAAAAGACCTTCAGACCTTTGCAGAGAAATACGTTGAAGATCACAACGTGCAGATTGAGACTGTAGTTATCGAGCCTGCTGACTATGTTACAAAGGTTCAGACAGCTCTTAACGGTGGCCAGACAACTCCTGACATCATCGTTGGTGAGCCACAGATGCTGGAAGACTTCTATGATGCAGGTTACTTTGAGGACCTCAACCAGGCTCCATACAATGCCCAGGATTACAAGGGACAGATCGTTGATTACGTTTGGGAAGTTGGTCAGGACGCTGAAGGCGTACAGAGAACAATCTCTTATCAGATCACACCTGCAGGAATCTACTACAGAAGAGACATCGCTTCAGAAGTATTCGGAACTGACGATCCTGATGAAGTTGGAAAGCTCTTTAAGGATTATCCTACAATCCTTGATACAGCTGAAAAGCTTAAGAGCGCAGGATACAGAATCTTCGCTTCTGACGCTGAGATCAACTACTTCTCAGGAGATTCAGCTTGGGTAGTTGATGATACCCTCAACGTAGACCAGGCAAGACTTGACTACATGGATCTTGTTTGTGATCTTTACCAGAAGGACTTAACTGCTTATGCAAACCAGTGGTCAACACCTTGGTACCAGGCTATGGCAGGTGAGGTTCCGATCCTTACAGCAGCAGTTCAGAGTTATGCAGATGATTCCATCAACGTTTGGGATGCTGAAGGCTTTGCAGAGGCAACAAAGGATCTCGACAAGACACAGGTATTCGCATTTGGTCTTCCTAGCTGGGGTGTTCTTACACTCAGAGACAACGTAGGCGAGACATCAGGTAAGTGGGGCGTTTGCTCAGGTCCTTCATATGGATTCGGTGGCGGTACATTCATTGGTATCTCAGCTATGTCAGAGCACAAGGATCTTGCCTGGGACTTCCTTAAGTGGGTAACACTTGATGAGAACACAGCAGAGTGGTGGATCGAGAAGTCAGAAGGTGACACAGTTTCACTTGTATCAGTTCTTGAGAAGCACAAAGATGATGCAAACGAAGTTTATGGTGGTGAGCACCTCTACTCATTCTGGCAGGCACAGGCAGCAGGCATCGATTACTCAAAGGTTACACGTTATGACAAGGTAATCGGCGATGCATGGGGAGCTGCTATCACAGCAATTAAGACAGGTGAGGCTGACAAAGAGACAGCAATCAACGAGTTCTATGATGTTGTTGAGTCAACATATCCTGAGATCAAAATCAACAGATAATAATTAAATGATCATTTTGTTCGAGGCGCTCTCAAAGGCGCCTCGGATATTCATAAGGACAAAATGGGAGGTAATGATGAAACAGGGGAAGGGAATAAAGAAAAAGAATAGGAATAACGCAGCTTATCTGTTTGTTCTCCCATTCGTTATAGTCTTTATTATTTTCAGCGTATACCCGGTACTTCGAACATTATACTTAAGCTTTACAGAATATAAGGGTTTTGGGGAGCCAACCTTCAATGGTGTGGCCAATTATATCAGAGTATTTAAGGACAAGTTCTTCTGGAGATCTTTAAGGAACACAATAAAGATGTGGTCCCTCAATATCGTTCTTCAGCTTGGTATGGCATTTCTGCTTACCATAATTTTCTCAGATATTAAATACAAACTTCGTGGTCTTGCTATTTTCAGAGCAGTTTACTATCTGCCTAACCTCATAGCAGCTACATCCGTAGCATTTCTTTTCAAGACTCTTCTTGACTGGAAGTACGGTACCTTCAACCAGATTCTTCTTGCTACAGGTCTTTTCCATGAGCAGATCAACTGGATGGGTTCAAGAGCTACAGCATGGGGCGTTATCGGTGTTATCCAGGCCTGGATGTGGTTTGGTAATTCATTTATCATTCTCATGGCCGGAGTTCAGGGAATACCAACTGACTATTTCGAAGCTGCAGCCATTGACGGTGCAGGAAGATGGAAGGTGTTCGGAAGCATAACTCTGCCACTGCTTAGACCAATTCTTTTGTATGTTGCAGTAACTTCACTTATCGGTGGACTTCAGCTCTTTGACCTGCCATTCCTTATGACAGGACCTTCAACAGCCGGAGAACCCGGAGGAACACTTCAGACTGTAGTTATGTATCTCTACAAGTTTGGATTTGAGACCAGACAGGTTGGGTTCGCATCAGCTATTGCTTATTCATTGTTCTTTATAATACTTTTCGTATCAATTATGGAATTCAAATTTATCGGAGGAAAGGAGGATTAAAATGAGTATAGTTACAAGAATCAAAAAAACCATTCTTTATATTGCACTCATCATCCTGGCACTTGCCTGCCTTCTTCCTTTCTGGCTGATGATGGTGAACTCCACAAGATCAGGCGTTGAGATAACGCATTCCTTTTCATTTCTGCCGGGGCACAGCCTCAAAGAAAACTGGGCAGTTCTCTTTGACTATGTGAATCTGTTCTTGGGACTGTTTAACAGCCTTAAGGTTGCTGTTCCGGCAACTCTCTTAACAGCATACTTTTCAGCAATTACTGCTTTTGGTATGGCTATGTATGAGTGGAAAGGAAACAACGTTCTCTTTAAAGTTATAGTAGTATTTATGATGATCCCCGGACAGCTTTCACTCATTGGTTTTTATAACCTGTGTCAAAAGCTCCACCTTATTGATTCCTACATACCGCTTATTATTCCGGCTATGGCATCTCCGGGAATTGTGTTTTTCCTCAGGCAGTACACAAAGGCTACGCTTTCAAAGTCACTTATGGAAGCAGCAAGAATTGACGGAGCCTCTGAGATCCACATCTTCCACAGGATAGTGCTTCCTATCATGGCACCCGGTATTGCAACAATGTCCATCGGAACATTTATCGGAAACTGGAATTCATACCTTGTACCATTGATCCTTTTGAATTCACCGAAGAAAATGACGTTGCCTGTCATGATCTCAACTCTTAATGCGGCGACAGATCTTCAGAAGAATCAGGGTGCTATTTACCTTGGTGTAGCCATTTCAGTTGTTCCTATCATCATAGTTTTCTGCTTCTGCTCTAAATATATTATCAGCAGTATTTCCGCAGGTAGTGTAAAAGAATAACACTTTTCATGGGGCTGACGCATTGCTATAATGCGTCAGTCTTTCACTTAGGATATAATAGGGACTATGAAAGTCACAAAATTTTTGAAACAAAACATAATATTGGCCCTTCTTGCAAGTCTTGTGCTTGGAGGATGTGGCGATGCCAAGGTCGAGAATACGGATTCGGGAGTGACTGCTGATACTTCAGAAAGTGCAGTCTCCTCCAAGGACCAGGTAACCTTTGACTGGTACATCAACTACTCCTGGTTTAATACCAAGTGGGGACAGAGTGCAGTATCCAAGGCTATTACAGAGAAAACCGGAGTTAATGTAAACTTTATCACTCCCCAGGGAAATGAGCAGGAGAAGCTCAACGCCCTTATTGCATCAGGTTCACTTCCTGATCTTATAACCCTTGGATGGTGGGAGCCTCAGGTGAATGATCTGATCCAGAAGGATATGGTATATGCCCTGAACGAGCTGGCGGACAAGTATGATCCCTACTTCTGGACGGTGTCGGACGACCAGGCTGTGAGCTGGTACACCCAGGAGGATGGCAATATCTACGGCTATCCCTGCTCCTCGGTTACTCCCGATGATGTGGAGAACAATGACAACATCGGCTCCAATCAGACCTTCCTTGTGCGAAAAGACATCTATGAGGCCATTGGCAGTCCTGACATGACTACCATTAAAGGCTTTGAAAATGCAGTTAAAAAGGCTGCCGAAGAGTTCCCAATCATAGATGGCAAGCCCATCATACCCATCGGGGCTCACTTTTTTGATGATACCGGAAACGTTTCTTTTGACCAGTATCTGCAGAACTTCCTGGCGGTTCCTTATGAAAAGGATGGGAAGCTCTATGACAGGGACACAGATCCTGAATATCTGGAGTGGCTACGGATGTTCAACCGACTTTGCCGGGAGGGCTACCTTTCTACGGATGTTTTCATCGACCAGAGAATTCAGATGGAGGAGAAGATCGCCGAAGGCCGGTATTTCTGTATGCTCTACCAGTATACCGATATGGCTGCCCAGCAAAAAACTCTTTACGGAAGGGATCCTGACAGCATTTACATCGCTGTGGACGGCCCCAAGAATTCCAAAGGTGAGGACCATGTTCTTCCCACCACTACAGTTAACGGGTGGACCATAACCATGGTGTCCAAGAACTGCAAGGCTCCTGACAGGGCAATTGAATTTATAGATTACATGATTTCTGAGGAAGGGCAGAAGATGGTCTACCTTGGAATAGAGGGAGTTACCTACGACGTAATAGACGGAAGGGAAGTGGAAAAGCCTGAGGTGCTGGAGCTTCTCAACACCGACAGAGCGGCTTACGATGAGCTTTATGGCGCGGATGATGCCTACTGGATGTTCCAGGACAATGTCATGCAGCAGAAGTGGCACAGGCAAAACGACGGACCAACCTCACAGCTGGAGGAGTGGACTTACAAATACTCCGCCTATACAGGCCAGTATGATGTGACCTTCCCCACAGGAAGTGACGAAGAATATACCAACGAACAACTGAACAGACTCTGGGGCAGCACCTTAAAAGAACTGTTGCTTTCCGAGAGCGATGATGATTTTGATGCTACCCTGGAAGAATACAGGGAAAAGAGAGATGCCCTCGGGTATCAGGAGCTGACGGAGAAAAAGTACAAGTATGTCACAAAAGCCAAAGAAAAGCTGGGGCTTGATTAATTTCCAAAAACTGAATATCAGGCTTACAGGAATTGTGCTTTTATTTGTGATCTTTCCTGTTGCCATCCTGGGAGGAATTGTCTTTTATAACATGGAACAGTCAACCGTCAGGGAAAATGTAAGCTTTACCCGGGCTACCATGGAGCGGAGAAGGGACAGCATTACCAACAATGTGGATTCCATCAATATGTCCACACAGTTCTTTTTGTCCAATGAGAAGATGAACACACTGCTTATCGATGCGGCTGTCGGGAATGAGCACACAACGAGAGAGTGGATAGACATCTATCAAAGTGACGTGGCAGCTTTGGAGAGGCTCATCAACAACAACCCTGTTCTTGGAGGCGTAAGGTACTATGCCATTTCTGATAACCTTCAGGAGATGATGCCGGTTCTTTTCAATAATAGCAGGCTTCATCGTCAGGAATGGGCTGATATGGCCACTTCAGGGGGATGGATCTTCAACTACAGCGACAGGCTCTTTGATAATTCGGATTTTACGCCCATGCTGGCGCTGATCACTCCAGTAATGGACAGGCAGTATGGCAATATCGGAACCATTGAGGCCAACATGTCCATGAAGATCATGTTCCCATCCATGTACGAGGATGTACCGGGAGAGACCAGCTGCTTTGTCACTGACGCAGGCGAGACTATTTTTGGAAGCAATGAAAACGCCGGAGTATCAGAGATTGCTCTGACGGTTTCAGAAAAGATGAAGGATGAGGCTCCTGAGGGAGAGAATCCCAGGATCACCACCTCCTATGACAAGTCGCAAAAGAGCGTTATTTCAGGCATGTACATTCCGGAACTGGGTGGAACCTTAGTGTCTGTCAATGATATATCCGAGAGCCTTTCACAGGTATACAGGCTAAGGAACAACTATGTCATCGGAATGATCCTGATCCTGGCAATGATGGCCTTTATCATCAATCTTTTGGTCAACCACGTTTTGAAGAAGTTCTACGAGGTCCTTGGCACCATCAGACAGGTCAGAAACGGAAACCTTGATATAAGGACAGTGGAGGATGGAAGGAATGATGAGATGGGCGAGCTTGCCCACCAGGTAAACCGAATGCTGGACAATATCCAGAGCCTCATAAACGAGAACATCCAAAGGGAGGTCCTGGTAAAAGACTCACAGCTTCGTGCTCTGCAGAATCAGATCAATGCCCACTTTATCTACAACGTCCTTGAATCCGTTAAGATGATGGCGGAAGTGGATGAAGAGTATGTTATCTCAGATGCCATCACAAGCCTTGGCAAGCTCCTTCGCTACAGTATGAAGTGGAGCTCCAAGACAGTCATGGTTTCAGAGGAGCTTGAATACATTAAGGATTACATGGCCCTTATAAATCTTCGGTTCGATTATGAGATATATCTTTCTCTCAACGTGCCCGACGAGATCATGCGTCAGAGTATCCCCAAGATGAGTCTTCAGCCTATCATCGAGAATGCCATAATCCATGGCATCGAGGAGCTTGCTGATGACACCACTATCTATGTCAAGGGAATCCCGGATGGTGATGACTGTACCATCGAGATCACCGACAACGGCAGAGGCATGAACGATGAGGAGCTTGAGATATTAAGGAAGAAGATAACGGGAGAGATCAAGGCCGGAGGCGGATCCAGCAACGGCATTGGTCTTAAGAATGTTCAGGACAGAATAAAAGTGGAATTTGGTGAGAAATACGGAATAAGCGTGGCTGCCCTTGAAGGCTGTTACACCAAGGTATGTGTGCGTATTCCTATGAAAAATGATACTAAGACAGATTAAAGGAGCCTTTTATGCGTAAGGTTTTGGTAGTTGAGGATGAGAAACTTATAAGGCAGGGTATTTCCACCATGATAAAGAGATGTGGGGTACCTGTTGAGGAAGTGATAGAGTGTGCCAACGGTCTTCAGGCCATGGAGGTACTTGAAAAGACCCACATCGACGTGATGCTCACAGATATCAGAATGCCTAAGATGAACGGCATAGAACTGGTGCAGGCCATGCAGACGCTTAAGGATAAACCCCTGACTGTGGCTGTCAGCGGCTACGACGATTTCTCTTACGCCGTGGAGATGATGAGGCACGGTGTGAAAGAGTATATCCTAAAGCCCGTGGAGAGAGACAAGCTCAGGGCTGTTATGGAAAAGCTTGAGGAGGAAGTATCACAGAAACAGCAGGATAAAGAGAACACGGAAAGTGCCGGGAAACAGCTTATCCGCTATCTCCTCATGGATGATGAGGCATCGGAAAAAGAGCTTGAGCACATAGGGAAGTTTGTTAAGAACAAAGCCGGCGAGAAGTTCTATTGCCTTATCGTTTCAGGCAGTGACCCGCTTATGCCTCTTTTGGATGATCAGAGCGCCATATCAGGTCCTGATGGAATGGAAATCTTCATTTTGGGAAAAGAGAGAGTGGGCGATCTTAAAATGGATGACGCCTTTAGCTCTTTTGCCGGGGTGAGCGATATCTGTGAGGATTCAAAAGAGCTGAAGAAGGCCTACAAGCAGGCTCTGGAGAGAAGGGAAACAGCCTTTTGTCAAAATATACCTCTTTTCACTGCGGGGATGCGAAATCCTGTGGCCCAGGCCCTTTTGGAGAGCGGGAAAAAGCTCTGTGAAAAAGAGGCAGTCTCAGCAAGAGTACATCTTATCGGGACCAATCGAAAGGAAGACCTTATCAGGGAGTGGAACGGATTTTTTACTGCAACTGCCAGAGGTCAGATTGTGCCTGAAGATTTCAAGGCAGCCATGGATGAGTTCGTAGCCGGGTACCGGAAGATTTATCAGAAGCAGGTGGATGCTGAGCTGTTACAGCCCTTCTCTTTCCTGACATTAGATGATTACAGGGAATGCTTCATGGAGTTTCTGGAAAGGGCAGCGGATGAGAATACTTCAGGAAACGACCAGACTGAGAATAAGATGCAGACGGCCATCAGGTACATCAGGGAAAATTACATGAAGGATCTGAACATGGCGGTGGTATCCAATGAAGTGTCAATGAATTATTCACTGTTTTCTTCAGCTTTCAAGAATTACACCGGCACCAACTTTGTCGGATATGTCAGGGATTTGAGAATCGGTGAAGCCAAGAGGCTCTTGTCTGAGACCGGGCTTAAAGTCAATGAAATCTCTGCCAAAGTCGGCTATGACAATGAGAAGCACTTTATGAAGAGCTTCAAGGCCATAGTGGGAGTTTCTCCCAGCGAATACAGGAAAAACGTGGGCTCTGAGAATTAAGAGTACACTATAAAAAAATATCACCTCTCTGAAAAATGAGACCTTAAACGTTATCGGAGTTAATGAGATAATTACGATACATTTTGGGGCAAATTTTTTAGGGAGGTGTTTTAATGAAAAGAAGAGTATTACAAAAGAGACTTCTTGTGGCCGCAATGGCCGGTGCTCTGGCTTTTAGCAATGCCGGAATGCCGACATTGTCTGTTTTTGCCGAAGAAGGCATCGAGGCTTTGGCTTCGGCAAGGAACGTTTTAGCCGATGGAACCTGGGACTTCGACTTAAATAGTGGTGGAGTCGGAAGTCTGTCCTATGATGACGACGGAAATGCTGTTGTCAATGTGGATGCGGAGGGAGATAACCCCTGGTCAGTACAGTACACTCAGCTGATAAGTCTTGAAGAGGGCAAGAGCTACACCCTTTCCGGAGACTTTTACAGCGAGGAGGATGCAAAGGTATTCATCAATGTTCAGGAGATGGCCGGTTGGTCTTCAATAGTGGATGGCAGTCCTTATGTTCTGGAGCTTGAGGCTGGCAAGACCACACATCTGGAAATTGAGACCGGAAAGGCTACAGCCGGATTTGTTTCAAGCGGAAAGCTTGCAATCATGTTTGGAAACGGATCAGGAAATGCCGGAAACAGCGTAAC
Source organism: Butyrivibrio sp. UBA3740 (assembly GCA_002372465.1). Taxonomy (GTDB): domain Bacteria; phylum Bacillota; class Clostridia; order Lachnospirales; family Lachnospiraceae; genus Butyrivibrio. The sequence continues at coordinate 8,802 of DFGW01000162.1, read as the reverse complement.
AGTTTCCAATATGTCTTTAGTTGCTTCTTCTGAGAGTGAAGATGAGACCGGTTCAGGATCTGAGACAGGAACCGGTGAGAATGAAAATGAGAATACTTCCGGCGATAACACCGGGAATTATGACGGCATCAATGAGCTGACAAAGGGTGTCTGGGATTTCTGGACAGGTGAAGGCGGAGCCGGATCAATTGAAACAGAGGAAAACGGTGATGCGGTAGTTTATGTAACTGCTGAAGGCAGCCAGAATTATGCGGTTCAGTACACCCAGATGCTGACCCTTACTGAGGGAAAGAACTACAGACTTACAGGTGACTTCTACTGCGATGATGATGCGGTTGTTTTCATAAATGTCCAAGAGAGTCTTGGATGGAGCTCAATCCTTAACGAGAGCCCTTACAAACTTGAGATCAAGGGCGGTGAGACAACTCATCTTGATATCACAACAAATGCAGCAAGTGCCAACTTTGTGACAAACGGTAAGCTTGCTCTTATGTTCGGAAACGGAACAGGTAATGCCGGAAAGAGCATTAAGGTTTCCAACATGTCTCTTGTAGAAACTGACGGAACTCCATCAGAGGGTGAGGAGGAGACTCCTTCCACAGGAGATACTGATGTATTTACAGATGGCTTTGTAGATTTTGAGAAGGCTGATACTGAGCTTTATGTGGGTTCTGACTGGGCAGGTGCAGATGCAACTGTCAAGGAAGAAGGAACCAAGGCTACATTCGATGTTAAGAGCTTTGGATGGAACGGCGAATGGGGCATGCAGTATATCGTTAAGAATGCAGGCTTCAAGAACTACACCGGATATACAATCTCTTTTGACATGACTTCTTCAGTAGATAAGACTTTCTTCCTTAAGGTGGACGATGCAGCCGGCTTTATTGCCGAGCCTGTTACACTGGAAGCCGGAAAGACTCTTCACTATGAGATGACAATAGACGGTGGAGCATTCAGTGCTAAGCCATATATTTTCTTTGCTCTTGGTCAGATGAATCCCGAAGAAGCAAACAGAAGCGGAGAAGTTGTTCTTGAAAACCTTTCTGTTAAGGAAGCAGAGCAGGAAGCACCAACAGAATCTAAGGGCAACGAGTATGACTTCAACAATCCTGACAACGATTTATACAACTACGCTGATCCCGGAACATCCAAAGAAGGATATGACCTGATCTGGGCAGATGAGTTTGATGGAAATTACGGCGGAGCCAATGTAGATGCTGCAACAGGTCTTAACCTTGATAACTGGGCAGCACAGCTCGGAGACGGAACAACAGACTGCAACAACTATGGCTGGGGAAACAACGAGCTTCAGAGCTACACAGCTAACAGTAAAAACCTTGGTGTAAACGAAGATCTTTCCGGCGACGGTGAGGCTGATGGCGTTCTTAGAATTACAGCTGCTTATGAGCCCGGATATGTTTATGGAACTGAAGGTGCCAAGAACTACACCTCAGCAAGACTTCGTACAACAAAGGGTTCAGAGGCACTCTTTAGTACAACTTACGGATATGTAGAGGCAAGAATTGCTCTTCCTGCAACAGCAGGAGCATGGCCTGCTTTCTGGATGCTCCCACAGAGCACACAGGTTTACGGCGGATGGCCTGTATCCGGTGAGATTGACATCATGGAGACCTGTGGTGCATTCAATGATGTAGCTAAGGACAACATTGCATGCGGAACTCTTCACTGGGGAACTCCAAGCCATGTATATAAGGGAAGCGGATATGTGGATCTTGCATCTCCATACACATACTTCCACAGCTATGCTATTGACTGGCAACCCGGCGAGATCACCTGGTACTATGATGGACAGCCTATCAATACACTTAGCACATGGGAGGGAGCTATTCCCGGAGCATCCGATTCACTTGGATTTGACGCACCATTCGATATGCCTTTCTACATGCTTCTCAACCTGGCTGTAGATAGCGGACAGTTCGGCGGTGCAGTTAACAAGGCAGGATTTAACGATGATATCAACATGTATGTGGACTATGTCCGTGTATATCAGAAGTCTGAAGGATATCCTGAGAGCGCATCAAGACAGGTTCAGGGCGGCTCAGCAGAAGACTGGACAGAACTTGTAGGAATCAACCAGATCACAGAGATCAAGGCAGATAACCTTGTGGACTGCCAGGGTGGAATGGATGATGCATATTCTGATTACTCCAAGTGGTATCTGGCAACACAGAGTGATGCAACAGATGCAAAGATTGACTGCGTTACAGATGAAGATGGCAAAGAGTGGGCACATCTTTCTATTCCTACAGCAGGCGGACTTGAGTACTCAGTTCAGTTGATCGGTCACTACAATGCCAAGAAAGGCTATGCATACAGAGTTTCTTTTGATGCCTATGGCTCAGGACCTATTGTTGGAAAGAATATAGATTATGCCTCAAAGGAGTGGAAGGGCTGGAGCTCATATCTTGCAAAGACCTTCAAGCTTTCATCAACTCCTCAGACCTATACTTATGATTTTGTTCAGACAGACGACTTTGAGAAGTGCAGAGCTGAGTTCAACTTCGGCGCAAGAGGAACCGGTGATGTATATGTTTCAAATGTAAAGATTGAGATCATTGACCCTGAAGAGCTTGGAAGTGCACAGGGACCAAGACTCCCTCTTGCAAACGGCAATATTATTTTCAACGGCTCTTTTGATCAGGGCGAGAACCACATGGGTTACTGGAATGCAACAAAGGGCACAACAGTAGTTATCCCAAGATATACTCTTGAGAGCCTTAAGGATGGCGACAAGGCAGTTGTTGATGTTGCTTCAAAGACTAACTACGAGCATATAGCAGATGGCCTTAAGTACTACGAGAGACGTGCTCAGATCAGCTCTGAAAACGGCAGCTCACCTGCTATCTACCAGAGCGGACTTGATCTGAAGGCTGACACATACACAGTAAGCTTTGATATGTACAGCCGGGATGACACAGCTGTTAAGGCCTCCATCTACTCACTTGAGATGCAGGGCGATACAGTTGCACTTGGAAAAGAACTTGGACATGCAGCTGCAACTTACAGCAATGATAGCGGAGTAAGAACCTACACACTTGTTTTTGCTACACAGGAAGATGCTGAGAATGCAGCACTTGTTCTTACCTTTGGTAAGGGTGCAAGCGTTCAGGTAGACAATGTATACATGAAGGGCGAGAACCAGGCATCTGGAGTTGATGAGCATCCACTTGGTGCCGATACAACCTATAGAGGTGACAATGGCTCCGGAACAGAGATTCCTCTTACAGTAGAGAACGGTGTTGTTACCATGACAGGCATCACAAGCGGAGGAAACTGGTATTCACCTCAGCTTGCAACCGGCGACTTCAAGCTTGTTGCAGGTCAGAACTACGAGCTTAGCTTTGACTATAAGATCACAGGTACAACCAAAAATACATTCCAGTACATCATTCAGGAGAATCAGGGACAATGGCATGTATTTGGAGGCGGACCTACAACAGTTACTGTAGATTCAAGCAAGGCAGATGCAGATGGATTTATCACTGTTACTCAGAAGTTTACAGCTGATGCAACCATCGATGCTGTGCATTTGAACTTCGGCTTTGGTAACAGCGGTGCTGTAGGTGATATGGCCTTCAGCTTCAGAAATGCAAAGATCGACCTTGTTAAGGGCGGCGAAGAAGGTGGAAACACATCAAACGACGCTGAGGAAGTTGATGATGATAAGTTCGATCAGCCTGAAGTAGACGGCGGTTCAGAGACAGGAAGCGGCGAAGAAGGCGGAAATGGCGGAGAGTCAGGAAACGGCGACGGTGGCCAGACCGGTGAAGGCGGAAACGGTGACGGTGGCCAGACCGGTGAAGGCGGAAACGGCGATGAAATCGGCGACGACGATGGCGGAAACGGTGGTTCCGGCAGCGGATCAGGCAACGAAGGTGGTAATGACCAGCCTTCAGGCAACAAGCCTGTAGTTCCTCCGGTTGTTGAAGCAGTTCACAAGGTTGTAGTAGCAGTAACAAGGACAGTTGCAAAGGTTGTTACAGCAGTTGCAAAGACTGTAGCTAAAGCAATCTCTTCAATATTCAGACGCTGGTTCTGATAATTTATAGGGTCATGGGGCAGAAGATGCTCCATGGCTCTTTTCCTTTGTAAATACGCTGGCTGACAAGGGATTTACATTTATGAAAATGGCTTAGCCTTAACCTACCGAAGAACTTGTGCTAAAATATCTTGAATACTATGAAAGTGAAAATGGAGGATTTAAACATGGGAATTAATAGTATTGATGCAGAAGATGATCAGTTTGCGTATAGATATGACACGCAGCTTCTTATAGATCGTCGGGACAAGGATCTTGATGAAGATGAAATAGCAGATTACATCACTGAACATATTGAGGGTAATTCTCTTATCGCAGCAGGTGATGAAGATCTTGTTAAGATTCATTTTCATACCAATGAGCCATGGAAGGTGCTGGAGTACTGCAACACTGTAGGTGAAATATATGATGTTGTAGTGGAGGATATGATCAGACAGTCAGCCGGATTACAGGGCTGATTTCTGTAGCCCCTAAAAATAAAAAATATTTTTGAATTTTTGCAACATTTCTTTTCTCTCGGATGTGTATAGGGTAGAACGGCAGATAATACCGCACTTTAAAGCGGCCCATGAAGCCTTACACATTGGAGGGAAAAATTATGAAAAAGAACTTTAGAAGCGTATCAATGCTAACCTGCTCAGCAATTCTTGCGAGCGCTCTGACAGGATGTGGGGGAATGACTGCAGGCACTTCCTATGACACTGCAGCTACAGAAACCGCTCCTTCTTATTACGATAACAGCTATGAGAGTGAAGCAGCCTGCGAAGCACCTGTTTCTGCTGCAAAGCCAAGCCTCTCAAATTCTGTTGATTTATTCTTTTCATCCGGAAGCAGCAAATCAACCGCCGATTCCTCATATCACTGCGAGGAACCACAGTGGGTAATCCCGGAAACAAACACCGAGTCCTATGAAAAGCCTGAAGAGAACGGATTCTTTTTATCCAAGTCTCAGCCTCTTTCAACCTTTGCAGCAGATGTGGACACAGCATCCTACACTAATGTCAGAAGGATGATCGAAGAAGGATACGGCCCTGAGGACATTCAGTATGAGGCTGTAAGACCTGAGGAGTTTTTGAACTACTTTTCTTATGATCTTCACTCTCCTAAAAAGGGTGAGAAGTTCGGCGTTACAACAGAGATTTCCGACTGTCCCTGGAATGAGGATCACGAGCTTATGTTTGTGGGAGTTAAGGCGCAGGATGTTCTGGATGGCGAGATCCCTGAGAGCAATCTGGTATTTTTGATTGATGTATCAGGCTCCATGTCCAGTAGTAACAAGCTTCCGCTTTTACAGTCTGCCTTTACTGATCTGGTAGACAATCTTCCCGGAGATGGAACAATCTCCATTGTTACATACTCAAGCTATGAAGAAGTTGTTCTTGATGGTGAGGATATGAGCCACAAGAGAGCAATCAAAAAGGCTATCAATTCTCTTTTTGCAGGCGGATGCACCAACGGCGAAAGAGGAATGGAGATGGCTTACGAGGTTGCGATGGATCACTTTATCGAGGGTGGCAACAACCGTGTCATCATGGCAACTGACGGCGATCTGAATGTTGGTATTTCAGATCCTGACGAGCTGGAGAAGTTTATCGAGAAGAAAAAAGAAAGCGGAATCTTCCTTTCTGTGCTTGGCTTTGGCGAGGGCAACTACAAGGACGACAGGCTCGAGAGACTGGCTGACTGCGGAAACGGCAACTATTCCTATATCGATTCCATGACAGAGGCTCACAAGGTTTTGGTTGATGAGATGAGCTCAACTCTTGTTACAGTTGCCAAAGACGTTAAGTTCCAGGTGGAGTTTAACCCTGCCAAGGTCAACGCTTACAGGCTTATCGGTTATGAAAACAGACAGATGGATGCAGTGGATTTCAACGACGACACCAAGGACGGCGGTGAGATCGGATCAGGGCACAGCGTAGTAGCTCTTTACGAGATAATTCCTTCCAATAGCGAATCAGCAATAGAGCTTAAGTACCAGGACAACAACGCAGCAGACTTATCTGATGAGTACGCCACAATCAAGCTTCGTTACAAAGAGCCTGATGAGGACGAGTCAAAGCTTCTTACCTTCATTGCAGATGAGAACCATTACAGCAAAAGACCCAGTGAGAACATGATCTTCGCAGAACTGGTTTCAGAGTTCGCAATGCTAATTGGTGACAGCGATTACGCCGGAAATATTACCTACAAGGATATCCTTTCTGCCTATAAACTGCTGGACAATACCGATGATTACAAGGATGAGTTCTTCAATCTTGTCAGAATGGTAGCAAAGAGAAGCTGATATTTGTTATACTGTCTCTCGGGAGAAGCGTGATGTTTACAGTGCGCAAACTAAATCTCCCGGGAGATTTTTATGAATGATATGGAGAGGGCAGGTCTTTTAATTGACCGGTACGGCAATGCCATATTGCGACTGGCCTATTCTTACCTGCACAATACGGAAGATGCGGAAGACATCCTTCAGGACACTCTTCTGCAGTACATTAAGACGAAGCCTGAATTAAACGGGCCTGACCATGAAAAGGCATGGCTCCTTAGGGTGGCGGCGAACCTTAGTAAGAACAAGATCAAATACAACAAGATAAGAGAGGCTGACGAACTGGCAGAAGAGCTGGTGGGCAAGGAAGATGAAAATCTTGCCTTTGTCTGGGACGCAGTGAAAAAGCTGCCGGACAAGTACAGGGAAGTCATCCATCTCTTTTACCAGGAGGGATTTGCAACAAAAGAAATATCGCAGATCCTTGAGAGAAATGAAGCTACGGTCCGATCGGACCTGCTGCGAGGGCGAGAACAGCTAAAGAAAATTTTGAAGGAGGAATACGACTTTGAGTAAATACAATGAAGTTATGAATAAAGTTGAAGTCACACCGGACATGAAAAGCCGCATCCTTCAGAATCTGGCAAAAGAGCTCGGGGAAGCAGAGGGGACTTCAGAGAACATTTCAGAGAATACAAATGCTGAGCAGCCTTTAAGCGAGACAGTTACTTCAGAAGTTAAGAGGCTGGAAGATGGACAGAAAACAGCTGGTGCAGCAAAAGACATAGCCTTGGAGAAGGCTTCAAGAAAGCGTAATAGAGTTGCAGCCTTTAAACGCTATGGCGCAATGGCAGCCACCTTTGCAGTTCTTTTTGTGGGAGTTGCAGCAGTAATGAGAATGCAGGGCGGGAAGCTTAGCAGCACCGCACCCATGTATGACTCAGCTCCGGCCTATGAGGCTGAAGCACCTGCGGAGGCTGAGTATGCTGCAGAGGCAACGGAAAGCGCCGCTGATGATGCACCTATGATCGAAGAGGCAAATTCTTCCCTGTACGCAGCTAAGGAAGCAGAGACTACCGTACAAAGCAAGGATTCTCAGTCTGGCAGCAGTGACAGCTTTGCAGAGACTACCGGTAATAGCAATGATACTCTGTCAGGCGATGGTGACAGCCTTGCCAAGACAGGAAGCGAAGCAACCTTAGCACTTGGCGAAGCATCTCCATCAGAGTCTGATGCTGTTCAAGCCCAGCCGGAGGCCGGTTCTGCTGTGTCCTCCAAGGGGCCGGGCGCAATGCCGATAGTCATGCTGCTATTAAGCTCAATACTCATGCTTGCTCTTTTTGCCGGCGCAATCATAGGGATCACATTCCTTATCAGATATATAGTTAAGGCCATTAAGGGTAATTGACCATATTTTGCGCCTATAAACTATTGAATATGAAAGCTTCCGAATCTAAACTTATAGTTGAGATTTGGGAGCTTTTTGTATTTCAGTAGGAGAATAGATGAGAATGTATATTGATTGTGATGGAATAAAACTGAATTCGTATCTTGATATGCCAAAGGGAAATCCTGTAAAATGCCCTTTGTGCATCATAATTCATGGCTTTACAGGTCATAGTGAGGAAAGACATATTGTTGCTGTTCAACAGACATTAAATGAAATCGGGGTGGCGACTCTTCGCGCAGACATGTACGGGCATGGGAAGAGTGATGGTAAGTTTGAGGACCATACGCTATTTAAGTGGCTCACAAATATTCTGGCTGTTGTTGACTATGCAAGGAAACTTGATTTTGTTACGGACATTTACATGGCAGGTCATTCACAGGGCGGGTTATCAATAATGCTTGCAGCAGCAATGGAAAGAGATATCATTAAGTCAATCATGCCTTTGTCACCGGCTGCAATGATCCCGGAAATCGCAAGAAAAGGCGAGCTTCTCGGCTTGAAATTTGATCCCGAGAACATTCCCGATGAAATGGAGTCCTGGGACGGAAGAAAGCTAAAGGGCAATTATGCCAGAGTCGCACAGACAATAAGGGTTGAAGATTTTGTGGACAAATATCAAAAGCCTGTACTTATTGTTCACGGAGACCAGGATGAAGCCGTACCCTATGAGGTTTCCGTCAGCTTTTCCAAGCAGTACAAGAATTGCAAGTTTGTAACGATTCCGGGTGACAATCATTGTTATGACTATCATCTGGAACTTGTCACTGAGGCGGTAAAAGAGTTCATGGAGGAGCAATTGTAGGATAAATGGAATATGAAGATAACTTAGAATTACAAATTTAAAATAGTAAAATTAGAGGAGGCATATAAAGTATCAAAGGAGATAAGACGGATGGATAACATGAAAATTTTGGCTGTTCCAAAGATATGCGCATATGTTGTGATAGCAGTTTGTATTTCAGGAATTATAGTGGGGTCGTTTTTTGATTACAGTATCAACGTAGCACTGGCGAACAAGACTGACATTGG
>DFGW01000092.1 GCA_002372465.1 Butyrivibrio sp. UBA3740 | reverse complement strand
CATATAGTATTCACAATATTAATATTGTAACCATTATTATTTATTATTTCAATGGTTTCTTGAAATTTCTTTTTATTATAGGTGGTTTGAGATACAACCGTGTATTCCGTTTCCTTATTTTCACTGAATAATCTTGCTTTTTCAGGAGATTCCACCACGAAAACAGGGCCGTTGGCATAGCTGACAATTCCCTCAACTTCGGGGTGACTTTCACTTCCCACAACTATGATGCTCCTGCCCTTTTGGCTCTCCTCGTCAACGATCTTGTGGATACGCTTAACAAAGGGACATGTGGCATCGATTATCTGAAGTCCTGAGTTTTCAAGTTCACGGTGTACCTGCCTTGTGACGCCGTGGGACCTTATGATTACGGTTCCTTCAGTAAGTCCCTGAAGCTGTGAAGGGTCTTCAATGACTTTGACGCCCTTTTTCTCCAGGTCATTCACCACAGTTTCATTGTGGATTATGGGACCAAATGTATATATATTCTTTTTATCTTTTTCAATCCGATCATAAACAGTTTCTACCGCCTTGGTGACGCCAAAGCAAAAACCTGCATGCTCAGCTACGATAACTTCCATATCAGCCCACCTTTTCTTTGTACAGCTCCAGAATCCTTCCTGCCACCTGCTCTATGGTCATATCTGAAGAATCCACAAGGATTGCATCCTCTGCCTGCTTAAGCGGCGATATCTCCCTGTGCATGTCGCGATAATCCCTGTCGATGATATCCTTCTCAATGGCATCAAAGTCGCACTCTACGCCCTTCGCCACAAGCTCTTTATAGCGCCTGTCAGCTCTTACCCTTGAGCTTGCTGTCAGATAAACCTTAAGATCAGCTCCCGGAAGCACAACAGTACCGATATCTCTTCCGTCCATGACAACGTCTGTAGTCTGGGCAAGCTTCTGCTGAAGCTCCACCAGTTTCTTTCTTACGTCGCCGTTAACACTGCTGGCAGAAGCCATATTTCCGACTTCCTCAGTCCTAATCTGTCCGTTGACATTCTCACCGTTAAGATAAACCACCTGGGCACCGTCTTCATACTTGATAGTGATATCAGCACTCTGACAGGTTGCGCTTATCTTCTCGGACTCAGAAGCATCAATCCCGTTCTTTATCATATACAGTGCCATGGCTCTGTACATTGCTCCCGTGTCAACATATATAAATCCCAGCTCCCTGGCCACCATTTTAGCGATGGTGCTCTTTCCTGCTCCGGCAGGTCCATCTATAGCTATACTCTTACTCATAATATAAACTCCTTTATATTTCTAATGTATCAGGCTCTCTGAAAAGCTCCTGTCATTCCTGCGATATAGCAGCAGACTCTCCGGCAAGATGCCCGGTTGACCAGGCAACCTGAAGGTTGAACCCTCCTGTCTGGGTGTCGACATCGATGACTTCTCCCGCAAAGTACAGGCCTTTAATCAGCTTGGACTCCATGGTGGAGGGATCGATCTCTTTTACACTGACTCCGCCCCTGGTTATTATAGCCTCATTAAAGCTCCTTGTGCCGGTGATAGTCATAGGCACATTTTTGATCAGCTTCACAAAGCTCTGGCGCTCTTCCCTTGTAATGTTGTTCACAGACTTCTCAGGATCTATTCCGGACAGCTCCACCATCACAGGTATCATCTTGGATGGGAAAAGAGCTGTCAGTGCGTTCTTAAACTGCTTGTTGGGAGCAGCTTCGAAATCACGAAGGACTCTTTTGTCCAGCTGCTGCTCATCAAGGGCAGGCTTAAGGTCAAGAAGAAGTCGTCCTGCCTTTTCCTTCTCATAGAAACAGCTTGCAGTCAGCACTAAAGGACCACTCACTCCAAAGTGTGTAAAGAGCATCTCCCCAAAGCCGTCGTAAACAGGCTTTGCTTTCTTGCCGGGCTTTCCGCCTTCTGAAGGCGCCTTACCCTTATCTTCAAGGAACAGCTTAAGTCCTACATTTCTAAGGGATAAACCCTGCAGCTCTTTTACCCATGTCTCTTCAACCTCAAAGGGCACTAGACTTGGCCTTGGCTCAAGGATCTTGTGCCCCAAGTCCTTAGCAAACCTGTAACCGTCTCCTGTAGATCCTGTAGAGGGATAAGACATTCCTCCGGTGCAGATGATAACTCTGTCAAACTCCTCATGGGTTATGGGGTCATTTCCTTTGCTGTAAGCTACAGCTGACACCTTTCCCCCGGTGCTTTCAACAGAGAACACAGTCGTTTCAAAAAGGACCTTTACTCCCGCCTTCTTAACTGCGTTATAGAGTGTCCTTATGACATCTGATGAATGGTCCGAAACAGGGAAAACCCTGTCGCCTCTCTCAACCTTTAACCTGCAGCCGTTATCCTCAAAAAAGTCCATAACTGCCCGGTTGTCATAACCGTATATGGCGCTGTAAAGAAATCTGGGGTTTCTGCAGACGTTGTCAAAATAATCAGTTACGTCACAGGCATTTGTCACGTTGCATCTGCCCTTGCCGGTGATATAGATCTTTTTCCCGGGCTTTTCATTTTTCTCAAAAATAGTGACGCTTCCGCCGCTCCCCGCAGCAGACAGCGCCGCCATCATACCGGCTGCACCGCAGCCAATCACTGCAATCTTCATACTTTATACCCTCATCAGAACAGATCAGTTCTGATTTTTGATGGGATTAATATGCATCGCCACATCGTCCGAAGCAAAATCAATCTCGTCATTAAGATATACCTGATAATTGTTCCAGGTCTCCTCAAGCATCTTAAGGTCAGCTTGAACCTCGTTGGGTCTCCTCATACAAAGGGCCACAACCAGCGCATTGATAACGCTAAGGGGCGCCACCAGTGAATCAACAATGGATGCCATCTCGCTCTTTGCAAGGATATTGCAGGAGGAATACAGATTCATGGGTGAATGCACAGAATCGGTTATGGTGATGACCTTGGCATTACGGTCATTGGCAAACTCCATGCACTTTAAGGTCCTCATGGAGTACCTTGGAAAGCTGATTCCGATAATGCAGTCCCTGTCCCCTATCCTGATCATCTGTTCAAACATCTCGCTGACACTTGTGGTGCGGATCAGCACATTGTTTCCCCGGATCATATTCAGATAAAAGCACAAAAAATCAGCAAGGGGCTCACAGCTGCGAAGACCGACAATGTACACCGTCCTTGCTTTCAGAATGATATCGACAGCTGTCTTGAAAGCTGCCACATCAATGTTGTTGATGGTATGCTCAATATTGGAAATATCAGACTTGAGGATTGAATCAAGGATCTCGCCCTCGGTACTCTTGCCGAACCTTCTTCCAACCTTCTCAACAGACCCGAATTTATCAGATACCCAGGATGCAAGGGACTTCTGAAAGGCCGGATATCCATCATATCCAAGGCTCATAGCAAACCTTACAACTGTGGATTCACTCATGCCGACAATCTTGCCAAGCTCTGCGGCTGTCATAAATACAGCCTGCTCATAGTGATCACAGATGTAGGTAGCAATGTTCTTCTTGCCCTTACTCATCCTGGAGTAGCATTCATTTATTCTTGTGATTACATCAACGTCCTTTTCGAACTTCATAGCTCACCCGTTATGCGCTGAATGACTTGTAAGCTGACTCCAGCATGCCGACTGAAGCGCTCTCGTCCAGATCATAATCGCCTGTAACAGCCATACAGCCTGCGCCGTGAATAAAGATCCACATCTGCATAAAGAGCTGCTGCGCATCCTTAGCTCCAAGAGCTGCTGCCTTGCTTATCTCTTTTACAACGTTCTCATCCTTACCGTTAACAAGGTCGTACATGCTCTTTCCTTCACTTCCCTGCTGTGAGATGAAAAGAAGTCTGAACAGATGAGGGTTCTTCTGGGCAAATCCAATGTATGCAAGACCAAGGTCAACAAAAGGGATATCATGGTTCTTCTTGAACTCTGCATAATACTCCTGATAGTATTCGGCAGCCTTCTCATAAACATCCTGCTTAAGAGCGTCCATGTTCTCATATATACGAAAAATAGGCTGGGTCGAACAACCTGCAGCTGCAGCAAGCTTACGGGAAGTGATCTGTTCGAATCCTTCCTTCTTGGTAATCTTAAATGCCGCATTCACTATTTCTTTTTGTGTGATGGTAGCTTTTCTAGACATATTACTCCTCCCGACAGCCACTACTTAATTTGAATTTTCAGACTGGCTTATAGTAGCGTGCGTTATTATTGTACCTAAACAAAATAGCGGTGTCAAAGGAAATTTTAAGTAGTATAATTAGGTGTATGGGGTTAAACTCCGCACTAAATATTGGGGGTTATTTTATGGGAGCAAAAAAAGAAAATTATGGCCTTGGCAGACGTATGATGTATGGCATGGCCGAGTTCTACGGAGGCGGTGCCTTCGTTATCATCAACACCTTTTTTACGGTATTTCTGACTAAGGCATTGGGAATGCCTGCTGCTTTAGCAGGAACCATTCCTCTTGTGGGCAAGATCTGGGATGCGATAACAGACCCTATGATGGGTAACATCACAGACCGCACGGTTTCAAGGTTTGGCGCCAAGAGATTCTATATCATGGTAGGCGGAATCGTATCCGCCCTTACCTTCATCGTCATGTGGGTCACCATCCCCACCAGGTCAATTGCAGGTCTGTACATCTTTTATCTGTTTATGTACTGCCTGTTTTCAACAGGATTCACCATCATTTCAGTTCCATACAACGGGCTTTTGCCGGATATGATCGATGACTACACCGTCCGTGCCAAGTTCTCCAATGTAAGAATGATATGGTCCACTCTCGGATCCATGGTCTGCGGACTGGTTCCCACCTTTATCATCAAGGACAATCTGGACACCGGGGCATACCTTCGCTGCGCTCTGCTCTTTGGTTTCCTTTTCTTCGTAACATCAATGGTAACTTTCCTTGGCACCTGGGAGCATCAGAAGGCCCCTGTAAAGACAAGCCTTATTGAGAGCTTTCCTCAGGCAGCCAGCGTATTCAGAAGCCACTCATTCCGTCTGTTCATCTGCATCTATCTCTTTGGTCAGTGCGGAATGGACTTTGTATCCGGTATGGCTGTGTACTATGTTGATGACGTGCTTAATGGCTACGGCAATGGATATTTCACATACCTCATGGCTGTTATCCTTATTTCGCAGCTTCTTGGAATGCTGGTCTGGGGCCCTGTAATGGCCGCCACCTCCAAGAGGACAACTATTCTCATCGGTGCGCCCATGAGGCTCTTTGCAACCTTAGGTCTTTTGGCCTTTTCAAGCGAAGGTGCTTCTATAGTACCTGTCCTTGTTCTTACAGCCTTCATTGGTTTTGGTAATGCTGCAACACTGACAAGTATCTTTTCAATAATGGCTGATATGGCTGAGGTGGATGAGCTTATAACCTCCGTCAGAAGGCCGGGAATCGTATCCGGAATGGCAACCTTTGCCCGTAAAATATCATCCGGTACTTCAGCTGCTGTTATCGGCTTCCTTCTTTCAGCTGTGGGCTACGATGAAGTTATCGCCAACAACGGTCTTCGTCAGAGCCTTGCAACCCAGAGAGGAATCGTCTATATCTACGTATTTGTGCCCGTCATCCTGATGATCCTGCTCATCATTGCAGGCATCAAGTTCCCTCTCACAGGAAAAGAGTTCAGGATCGTTCAAAGAGAAATCGGAAGGCGCAGGGGTGAAATTCTGACAAAGCCTACAGAGGAAGAAATCAAGGTCTGCGAAAAGGTTACGGGCATGTCCTTTGACAAGCTCTGGAATACTGACAATACCCATCCCGGAAGGAAATCATAATGAGTGATATCAAGTTTCTTGGTGAGGATGATTTCCTTGCCGCCATGACAACAGAGAATGAAGAATGGAAAAGAGCTTTCGTAAGACAGGATAGCTTTACAAATCCTCAGGGACTTAAATTCAACTACTACGTAGCATCACCTGCACTTCCAAGGGCTGCAATAGTCATAGTCCACGGAATGGGCGAATTTTTCGGCAAGTACAGGGAATACATCTGGTATCTTTTTCAGGCAGGCTACAAGGTGTTCTTCTTAGAGCAAAGAGGGCACGGCTATTCCGAAGGAAAGTGCCCTGAAAATGACGTCATCTATATTGATAAATACGATACCTATGTGGCGGACCTTAGCTTTTTTATCGATAACATAGTAAGACCTGAAGCAGAGGGCCTTATTCTGTACCTTATAGCCCACTCCATGGGCGGATGCACGGCAACTCTGTACCTGGAAAGCCATCCTGATACCTTCAGGGCAGCCATACTCTCATCTCCCATGCTGAAGATGAAGGGAGCAGACTACTCGCCCTTTGTAAAGACGCTGATTGGCATCTATGCCTTTCTCTTTGGCAAGACCAAAAAGCTTGCCCCAAATCAAAAGCACTTCAGCCCCGTTCCAAAGTTCGAAGGCTGCAGTGCTCTGTCCCGTGCAAGATTCGATTATCAGTTTAACCAGCGCATTAACGATCCCCATTATCAGATGAGTGCCGCCTCCTTTGGCTGGGCAGTTGCCAGCATGAAGGCCACGGATAAGGCCATTAAAAACGCCGGTAGGATCAAGCTTCCCATCACGGTCATGACCGCCGGCCAGGATCACCTTATAGATTCCGCGGGCTATGAAGCTTTTAAAGCAAAGGTTCCTCATGCCGATTTCCACCCCTATGAAAACTCAAGGCATGAGATCTTCAATGCCGACGATGACTCCAGAAAGAGGTATTTTGCCGATGTTCTGGATACTCTTGAAAGTTATGCCGGCGCAGTGTAATTCAAATTCAGCTTAGCAGTTCCAGAAGCTCTTCCTTGGAGAAACTGGTACCTGCCATACTATCACCATCAAGGAGCTGGTCCGCCAGCTCCTTTTTTCTGTTCTGAAGCCTTATAATGCGTTCCTCGATGGTGTCCTTCATGATGAGCCTGTAGACCGTTACCACGTTCTTCTGGCCTATTCTGTGGGCTCTGTCGGTGGCCTGATTCTCCACCGCCACATTCCACCAGTGATCAAAGTGGATCACAATATCCGCCGCAGTCAGGTTAAGTCCAGTACCTCCTGCCTTCAGGGATATGCAGAACACCTTCGTGTCGTCCTCCTGGAAGGCATCCACCATGCGGATCCTGTCTTCCTTCTTAGTAGCTCCCGTAAGCAGATAGTAAGAGATTCCCGCCTTTCCAAGGAGCTTTACCAGCCTGTCAAGCATGGATGTAAACTGGGAGAACAAAAGAACCTTATGCCCGCTCTCAGCTGCTGCCTGTATCATCTCTACACAGAGGTCCGCCTTGGCACTTCCGCCCTTATACCCCTCATAGATAAGTCCCGGATCGCAGCAAAGCTGACGGAGTCTTGTAAGCTCCGACAATATGGCTATACGCTCCCTCTTGAACTCCTCGTCGCTCTTGCTGCCCACAAAGAGCTTTATTCTCTGAAGATGTGCTCTGTAGAGCTGCCCCTGCTCCTGCGTCATCCTGGCAACTATGTTCTCCTCCAGCTTATCCGGAAGGTCTTTTAAGACATCCTTCTTAACTCTCCTAAGCACAAAGGGAGCTATCATCCGCTTAAGATGTGCCATGGCCATCTCATCCCCATCCTGTACCGCCGGTACCTCTATGCGGTCATGAAATGCCTTATAGGAAAAGAGATATCCCGGCATGCAGTATTCGAAGATGCTCCATAGCTCGCTGAGACGGTTTTCTATGGGAGTTCCCGTAAGCGCCACCTTAAAGGAAGCCTTTATACTCTTAACAGCTTTAGAACCTAAAGTCCCCGGGTTTTTGATAAACTGGGCTTCATCGATGATCATGGTGTCAAAGTGAAGGTATTTATAAAGGCTCACATCCCGCCTTAAAAGGTCATAGGATGTTATTATAACGTCTGTTTTTTCCTCCTCGATCTCCGAGGTAACCCTGACTCTGTCAGGCTTTATGCCTATGGCAAGTTCGCAGTTAAGAGAAGGTGTGAACTTCTTTATCTCATGCTGCCAGTTATATACAAGGGATGCGGGACAAACTATAAGAGAGCACCCGTTTCTTATCCCCTTTTCCTTATTCTCATTTTTTACAGAAAGAAGCAGCGCAAGAACCTGGATCGTCTTCCCAAGGCCCATATCATCAGCCAGTATTCCACCAAAGCCGTTTCTTTTAAGGAGCCCAAGCCACCTGTAGCCTGTCTTCTGGTAGTCACGAAGTACCTTATCAAGGCTCTCGGGCACCGGTGCAATACTATCCTCCCCGACAAAAGAGCTGATGATAGCTTTAAAGTCCCTGCTCCTTGAAAGAGGCGACGCCCCTCTTTCTGCGGCTTCATTAGCTATGGAATCCAAAAATAACGCCCTGTATTTAGGTATGGGAGCATGACCCTGAAGGACCTCTTCTTCACTGATCCCAAGGCCCTCCTTTATGGAAAACAAAAGCTCCATCTGGGGGCTGTTTAGATTTATGATCTCTCCGCTCTTTAAACGGTAATATTTCTTTTTCCTCTCATATCTTGTAAGGATCTCCGAGAGTTCTTTTTCCGAAATATCCTCCGGGACGATGGAAAGCTCCAGAAGGTCAGATATGACCGATACTCCCAGATTGACCTTTGGTGCGGCCGAAACATGAACTTCCCTTATGGAATCTGACAGGAATACATCATAGGCGCTGTTAAGGACGGGAATATCCTCTGCTATGAAACTAAAAAGCCTGTCACCCTCCTCTTCCTTTGCCTTAAGGATCAGAAGGTGCTTTTCCTCATCCAGATAGTCAAAATATGGGCTTACGGCAGAAGCTGTCCTGTTTTCCAAAAGGTGGTTTCTTCTGACAGTTCTTTTGCCATCAGGAAGATCCCCAGCTCCCTGCTCTTCCCGCTCCTTCTTAAGTACTCTGAAGGTCTCTTCCTCACCGTTTCTATGCCTGTAAACAGCAAGGATATCACATGTTATGGTCTCCTCATCAGGCATATCAAGGTAAAGCCTGAAGGTGGGAATATCAGGAGAATACTTAACAGGCTCAAAGCCGTCGAAGCTGACATTAAAGAACTCCTCTATCACCGGAAGCAGGCCGGTTGAAAAAAGAGTCAGGTCCTTTTCCGCAACAAAAAGCTCATTCTCGGTCCTTCTGCCGGACAGGAAGGTAAGGAAGGGCAAAACCGCCTCACAGTCCTCTCTTGGGATCATGTGGAGCTTTCTTCTTCGCTCAAAATATATATAGGAATAGCCCTCAAACATGGTAAAGGCGCTGGCTTCAAAGGTAACTCCGTTCTTGTTCTTCTCAACGTGAAGATCTATTGGCGGAAAGAGCGGAACTATCTGAAGGAGCCTCTCATCAGAATATCTTGCCCTGAAATCCGCGTTCTGGAAATACACTGAAGATACCGAAGAAAAGAACTCATCTATCTCATGGCCGGACAGCTCCAGCTGCTTGGAATGGCCCTTTGCGTAGGAATAGGACAGGCTCCCTGATACCTTATTTCTAAAGTAGTTTCGAAGGAACTTAAGGATTCTCCTGGAATCATCAGAAAATGCGGACATGTCATGAACAAACTCCAGGTGCTTGCCGTAGGAAAGGGTCTCCTTTTTCTCCACTGCCATAACCAGCTCCAAAATATCTTTTACCACATAGCTGTGGCCCGAGGTATCTGAAGAGATGTTAAGACTTAGAAGCATCTTATCCCTGTTAAAAACAATGTGTGGAGTAAGGCTCACGAAGGTGGCCTTTTTGTAAAGAAGCGGTGAATCTCCCTCAGGAGCATAGGATCTTAGAAGGTTTCTGGTCTCAAAGGAGGTGTAGTAGAATTCCTGCCTTGCATCAGAAACAAACCGCCTCCCCGAGCCGGATACAAAGCTGTCCCTGAAGTTGTCTCTTGAGTCTTTTTGCATCATTTCATTATAACATATCCGGCTTAGCAAAAATTGAATACCAGATGACAAAATAAGCGAAGATTAATCGAAAGGGAAATGTTTAAATGGTTAGCATAGAAAAATACTTAAGATTTAGTCGAAAGGGAACAGCCATGGGAGCATTTGAGACAGGAAACTACAGAAATCTTTTTGCAGAGATCGGAAAGAGCGAAAAAGAAATAAAGGACAGAATCGACCTTGCCATCAATACTTTCTTCTTTGATGAAAATGAGCGGATATACCACGACGCCGGGGAAGATATGGGATATCTGGTGGATACAGGCAATAACGACGCCAGAACCGAGGGCATGTCCTACGGCATGATGATGTGCGTACAGATGGACATGAAGGAACAGTTTGACCGTATCTGGAAGTGGTCCAAGACCCACATGTACATGCCAGGCGGTGAGAATGAAGGGTACTTTGCCTGGTCCTGTCAGCTTGACGGAACCAAGAACGCCTATGGGCCTGCCCCTGACGGCGAGGAGTTCTTTGCCATGGCTCTTTTCTTCGCATCCCACAGATGGGGAGACGGCGAAGGTATATATAACTACAGCCATGAGGCAAAAGAGCTACTAAAGGCATGTCTCCATAAAGGAGAAAGCGGACGCGTTGGTGCTCCCATGTGGAATCATGATAACCACTACATTCTCTTTGGTCCCGGAAGTCCCTTCACAGATGCCTCCTACCATCTTCCCCACTTCTATGAGCTTTTCGGCGAATGGGCATATGAGGAGGACAGAGCCTTCTTTAAAGAGGCTGCCAAGGCCAGCAGGGAGTATCTGAATAAATCCTGTCACAAGGAAACAGGTCTTAATCCTGAGTACGGCAATTTCGATGGAAGCCCCATGGACAAGAAGCTGGGCTGGGGTTACTTTGGTGATTTCTTCAGCGACGCCTACAGAACTGCAGCAAACATCGGGCTTGACTGCGTATGGTTTGGTGATGATAAGGGACAGCTCTCTGTTCCCTTAAGGATGATGAATTTCTTCGGGGCAGAGCTTGAGGCCGTAAGATGCACCTATAAGGTGGACGGAACCCCGGTTGAAAGGCCTGTTCTTCACCCCTTCGGTCTTATTGCCACAATAGCCCAGGGAGCCCTTACAGTTCCCTACAGCGATGAGCCGGGCAGTGACTTTGAAACAGCCAGACACTGGGTAGAGTTCTTCTGGAATATGCCCATGAGAAAAGGCAATCGCCGTTACTACGACAACTGCCTCTATATCTTTGCTCTTCTTGCTCTTTCAGGTAATTACAGAATCTGGTAATCGTTATGACAGCTTTGAGATGAGGTTTGCAACAACTTCCTCGAAGCTGTCATTTCCCTCCTCCACCACAATGTCAGCATACTTCTCATACAGAACGCTTCTCTCGTTGTAAAGGGATACCAGTGACTGGCCCTTTCTCATAACAACGCCCCTCTGCTTCGCATTATGAAGGCGCTTTGTCAGGGTCTCCATGTCCACCTTCAGGTAGATAACTTTACCGATATTCTTGTAGTGATCCATGGCTTCTTTACCATATACAACGCTGCCACCTGTGGCGATCACGGTCTTCTGGGCTTCTATTCCTGTGTTTATCCTGTTCTCTATTTCTATAAAACCTTCAACACCCTCAGACTCAATTATCTCAGAGAGCTTTTTCCCCTCTTTTTCCTGTATCACCAGGTCCGCATCCACAAAGTTGTAGCCAAGGATCTTGGCCAGGATTACGCCCATAGTGCTCTTTCCTGATGTAGGCATGCCTATCAGGATTATGTTGTCCTTTTTCATTTTCTCTCTCCTCTTTTCTATTCACAAATAACTAGCATATTATGCCTCCTCCAAGTACTGTATCCCCGTCATACAGTACAGCGCTCTGTCCTGCTGTAATGGCGCGCTGAGGCTCATCAAATACTATCTTAGCTCTTTTATCCGGCAATAAGCTTACAGTTGCCGGCCGTTCCTTATGTCTGTATCTTATCTTGGCATGGCATCTGAAATCGCCCTCAGGTTCTCTCCCGGTTATCCAGTTGAAATCCCTGACATAAAGCTCTTTTTCGAAAAGATCCTCATCATCCGCCAGGATAACTTCGTTCTTCAATGGATCTATCCGTTTGACATACAATCGTCTGTCAGCCGGTATTCCAAGACCTCTCCTCTGGCCGATGGTGTAATTTATTATTCCCTCATGAGTTCCAAGAACATTTCCTTCAAGGTCAACAAAATTCCCCTTTGGATACTCCTTATTCCTGTACCTTCTAATCATCCCGGCGTAGTCCCCGTCCGGAACAAAGCATATATCCTGACTGTCCTTCTTGTGGGAGGTAACAAAGCCGTTTTCATCAGCAATGGCACGAGCCTGTGTCTTAGTAAGCTCCCCCAGTGGGAAGTAGGTATGGCGCAGCTGTTCCTCAGTCAGGTCATATAAAACGTAGCTCTGGTCCTTACTAAGGTCCTTTGCCTTTTTCAGGTAAAAGTGTCCGTCCCTCTCCTCTATCCTTGCGTAGTGGCCGGTAACGATGTTGTCGTAGCCCAGCTCTTTTGCCTTCTCGTAAAGGATGTTGAACTTAAGGTACCTGTTACACCTGATGCAGGGGTTGGGTGTCTCTCCCCTCTCATAGCTGCACACAAAAGGCTCTATCACCAGATTCCTGAACTGAGCCTCGTAGTGATAGATATTGTAATCGATGCCGATCCTTTCGCAGACCTGCCTTGCATCGTCAGTGTCCTTCTTGGAACAGCAGGTTCCAAAAAGGTCCTCACCGATCATATCATTTTCATAAAGACGCATGGTGCATCCCATGCATTCAAACCCTTTTTTGACCATAAGCATAGCGGCAACGCTGCTATCAACGCCGCCGCTCATGGCTATAAGAGCTTTTTTAGTTTCATTACCCATAAATTACCCGTTGTTAATCTTACTAATAATCTCCGGAAGCACCTGATCGATCTTGTCGTTGTCGATCTGGCAGGTTCCGGCATTGGCATGTCCGCCTCCGCCATACTCAAGGCAAAGCTCGCCAATGTTAAATTTCGAAGCCCTGTTGATAATAGACTTACCTATCATAACAGCTGTGTTCTGTTTTTTGAAGCCCCAAGCTACATGAACAGAAATCTCAGCTTCAGGATACATTGCGTAGATCATAAAGCGGTTTCCGGCATAGATAACGTCTCCGGCAGCCTTCTGGTCAACTACGACAACCTTTCCTTCCACGTGAGAGATCTCTTTTAACTGGTTCTTGAACTGTTCTGACTGCTCATTGTAGAGGTCAACTCTCTCCTTTACATCAGGAAGTTCCAAAACATCCTTGATGTTGTGGTTAACACAGTAGTCGATGAGCTCCATCATAAGGTCGTAGTTGGAAATCCTGAAATCATGGAATCTTCCAAGACCCGTTCTTGCGTCCATCAGGAAGTTCATCAAAACCCAGTCAGTTGGATTTAAGATCTCGTCCTTGGTAAAGTCTGCAGAATCACCCTTATCTACTGCTGTCATGATCTCATCGGAGATCCGGTCAAGGGGATATCCTGCCTTCTTGTAATAATTGTAAACCACCCTGGCAGCTGACTTGGCTTCACCCTCAATGAACCAGTTATCATTGTCCTTCATATCGGCATTTCGTGTCAGCTCTGATTCATGGTGATCAAAGCACATAAATACGTTCTTGTTATAGGGCAGGTTAGTGGTGATATCATTTTCTGAAAGCTCCACCTTCCCATCCTGCACATCCTTGGGGTGAACAAACTTAATATCGTCGATAAGATTGCACTCCTTAAGGATCATTGCACAAACCAAACCATCAAAGTCACTTCGTGTTACAAGTCTTTTCTTTTCGCTCATATTGCCCCCGATCTTTTGCCTCTCTGGTTGCATAATCAACGTGTCTAAAGATAAGTATAGCACTTTTTTAGTTTGCGTAAAAACATAGAAAAGTATTTTTATATAAAGTTAATTTATTCCCGGTTTAAATTATCAAGTTTGATCCACTCATTTAAGGAAAGTGGCTCGTAGTCTGACCTTTTACAAAAACAGTTGATCATATTGCAGGGGATTTTGCTCTCATGCTCACTGTGGATCGGAGTATAACTGGTATCCCTGATCTGCTGTATGAATTTCTGCAAAAGAACTTCATCCCTGGTCTCATGAACATGACCATAAAGCATGTAGGTCTTTGGGTCACCGTTATGTCGAAGCCTGTACTGACCATTGTAAAAAGGTATCGGATAGTGGCAAAGTACCACCTGTCTCTGGGAATCAGTAATCTCCCTGTACTTGTCTATCCATTCAAACCTTGAAGCATCAAACTCCGGGGAGCTTAAGTACTTGTCGTGATTCCCGACGATAAGCCCCAGCTTGCCCTTAAGACGCGATAGAACCTCGTTGGTCTCAGGCGCTTTACCAAGGGACAGGTCCCCGATGACAATAACGGTATCAGACGCCGTAACCTTGTCATTCCATTTTTTAATCATGTACTCATTCATCTCTTCCGGGCCTGCAAACCCACGCTGGTCCATCTTCACGTTGAGTGCCCCGTGGAAGAAATGACAATCTGCTATATAATAAACCATTTAAATTCCTTAGCTGAGATCTCCGCCGTCATCATGCAAAAGACTCTCCGGCGCTCCATCTGCTGCTGAAGTGGCCAGGGTATCACACCTTTCATTCTCAGGATGTCCGGCATGTCCCTTCACCCAGTTCCAGGTGATCTTGTGGTCCTGCGTGGCCCGAAGGAGCCTCTTCCAGAGTTCAACGTTTTTCACCGGCTTTTTGGCTGCTGTCTTCCAGCCGTTTCTGATCCAGGAATCAAGCCATCCCTCATTAAAACCACTGATGACATATTTGGAGTCGGAATACATATCCACTTCACAGGGTCTGTTAAGAGCCTCAAGTCCCACAATGGCGCCCATAAGCTCCATACGGTTGTTGGTGGTCTTGTCGTACCCTGCGCTGATCTCCTTCTCATGGACCTCACCCTTGGAGTCCACATAGCGCATAACTACGCCGTATCCTCCCGGGCCGTCCGGATTGCCACGGGCTGACCCGTCAGAATATATACTTACATGCATGTTATAAATGTCCTTTCACTTCGTCAGATACTCTGCTCCCACGTTCCGTTTTTAAGGAATCCGTCGGCCATCTTCTGAGCATCTTCAACGATGCTCTCGTCATATCCTAAAACTCCCAGGAGCTTGATAGCGTTCCTTGTGGTGGCAGGTCCTTCCTTCAGCTTGTAATCAAAGTGTACATCATTGTCCGTGACATCACCTTCGAAATGATATACATCGTAATCTTCCTTCAAAAGAGCTGTAAGCTCAATATCATGAGTTGCTGCAAAACACTCCACCTTCTCCTCAGAAAGCTTTTTCAGGATCTGGGTTGAAGCTGCAATCCTCTCAACCGTATTGGTACCACGAAGGACCTCATCCACAAAGCACAAAACCCTGCTGCCCTCTGTAGCCGCAGCATCAAGGATTCTCTTGATGGACTTGATCTCAACGATGTAATAGCTTTCTCCCTCAAAGATATCATCCTTAAGAGCCATGGATGAAAATATCCTGTAAAACTCTGCGCTGTACTCCTTTCCAAGAACTGTGTGAACAGACTGGGCCAGGATTGCGTTGATGGCGCAGGTCTTAAGGAAGGTTGATTTTCCTGATGCGTTAGATCCTGTTAACAGAACACCTCTTTCGGTTTCAATATCGTTTGGAACAGCATCTGCGATAAGAGGGTGTACAAGCTCTTTAGCCCTATAAGAACCCTTTCTGAACTCAGGTATAACGTAAGAATCAGGGAATGACGCCCTGAAGCAAGCAATTGAGATTTCTGCCTCTATCCTTCCTGTTACCTCCAGTATCTTATCCAGCTTGTCTTTTCTTTCCATGATGATCCTGAACATCTGGTTAAACTTGATGATATCAAGATGTGTCACCATGCGGATATAGTCCATGATAAGGTCAACGGGATTTCCGGAGGCGTTTCTGTTTGGAGAAAGGAGAATATTCGCTCCCCTTTTGAAGGAGTCAAATTCAGCTGCTGCCTGCCTCATTTTCTCCATATTCCCGGCAAAAACTTCCTCTTTAATACCCGAAAACTCTTTTACAGAGCCTATCACTCTCATGATATAGTTGTAGGTCACCAGATAGGGATCAATTTCACTCTTTATCCTAAAATATGAGACGATCTGAACGGTCATTAGGATAATACACGCTATAAAACCTATGGAGAAATTAAAGAAGCAAAGGGCTATAGTCAGAAGCAAAAGAGCTATCATCACATAATGACGGGTGTTGCTTCCCTTACCAAACTTTTCAAGATAATCCAGATAGTCATAGATTGAATATCTGCTGGTATTCCCTATATTGTGAAAAATCAGCTGAAATTTACGTCTCTCTTCATCGTTCTTCAGAAAGAAATCCACCTGTTTTTCAAGGTCCTCAAAATCATCCTCCTGCCTGGGAGTCCTTAGCATATAGTAAAGGTACTCCTCTCCTGCTGCAGAAAGACAATAATTGAGCCTTTTATAGATTCCATCCATGTTCAGGTCATTCCAAGTGGTGTCGTCAATCTGGAAGCCCTGCTGATGGTTTTTGTAGTAACCACCCACATGGTCCATGTCATCTGAACTATATTTTTTGGTTGGTGGCTGGCCGTATACCCTGGTGAGGATTTTTATCAGGTTCTTTTGAGCGCTAAGCTTATCGCGAAGTCCAAGTAGGAATGCCACCAGGATAAAAGTCCCTACAATTCCCAGTATTACATACAAGTTCTCCATAGTTTAACTGTATAACCTCTTTGATATCTCTTCTGCTTTTGCGTAGACTTCTTCAGGATCTGCGCCAATATTGAAGTTTCCGTTTTCGTAGCGGATGATACCGCCGATCATAGTCATCATAACGTTTGATTTGCTTCCGCTGTAGACCAGATTCTTGACGATATTGTTGACAGGCTGCATGTTGGGCTGCTTCATATCGATCATAATGATATCTGCAAGCTTACCCTCCGCCAGGTAATCAGCATCCTTAAGTCCCATAGCGTGGGCACCGTTGACGGTAGCCATAGTAAGAACCTTTGTGGCATCAACCTTGGATGCATCCATATCCTTTATCTTGGCAAGACCTGTTACCAGGAACATCTCCCTGAACATATCAAGACAGTTGTTGCTGGCAGGACCGTCAGTTCCGATTGCCACAGGTATTCCTGCCTGAAGGTACTTATCTATAGGCGCAATACCACTGGCAAGCTTCACATTGGACCCGGGATTAGTAACGGCATAAAGTCCGCGCTTTTTCATGATCTCCCTGTCTTTGTCGTTGGTCCATACAACATGGTATCCGCCACCGCCGTACTCAAAAAGTCCAAGGGAATCCAGAAATTCAATAGGCGACATGCCGTCATAGCGCTCCCGGCATTCCTTTGTCTCTTTTTCTGTCTCCTGAATATGGAGCCAGAATGGAGCCTTATATTTCTTTACCAGCTGTGCACACTGCTCCAAAAGTTCTTTTGAACAGGTGTACTCTGCATGAACGCCAAGAATAAAGGAGTTGTACTCATCCCTGCCGTTGAGTTCGTTGTAGTATCTCTCTAAAAGCTCCACAGACTGTGAGAAATTGTTTACACAGCTGGTCTGAACGCACCTGAAGCCGCAGTCCCTGAAGGAATCAGCCACGGAAAAGGGTGTCAGATACATCTCAAAAGCAGCTGTCATACCACTTGTAAGGTACTCCATTATGGCGATCTTACTAAGATGGTAAATGTCATCTGCTGTCATCTTGGCTTCTATAGGGAATATCTGTGTCCCAAGCCAATCCTGAAGCGGAAGGTCATCAGCCTTTGATCTCATAAGTGTCATAGCTGAATGGGTGTGAGCATTCTTAAACCCGGGCATAAGGAGGTTCCCCTTACAGTCTATCTCCCTGTCCCACACAAGGATTGCATCCGGATGGGAATCACAGTAGCTTCTGGCCTCCTCCTCAGTACCTGTAAAAATAATGCGATCCTCTTTAACCCATAGTTCTCCGGTGAAAATGTCTTTTCCCGGCTCCATGGTCAGGATCCTGGCATTGTAAAACCTGATTCTCATGCTTTAGGTCCTTCCTGTTTAAATCTCTTGATTGATTCCATAACAAGCTTGGTAAAGAGTGGAGCTGCCTTATCTGCTGCTTCCTGAACTTCCTCGTGGGAAAGGGGCTGACCTGAAATACCGGCAGCCAGATTGCTGATGCAGGATACTCCGCAGACCTTAAGTCCCATGTGGTTGGCAGCTATAGCTTCATTAACTGTACTCATTCCTACAGCAGATACTCCAAGCTTCTGAAGGAGCCTTATTTCTGCAGGTGACTCGAAGGAAGGTCCTGTGCACTGGCAGTATACGCCTTCCTGAAGTTTAATATTATTCTCTTTTGCTACAGTTCTGATGATTTCCTGAAGGTCCTTCTTATAAACCTCAGACATATCAGGGAATCTGGGGCCAAGTTCATCAAGGTTTGATCCGATAAGAGGGTTTGGTGCAAATATTGAAATGTGATCAGTGATCAGCATAAGGTCACCGGCGCTAAAGCCTTCTCCCAGTCCTCCTGCTGCATTGGTAAGGAAAAGAATCTTCGCTCCAAGAAGTCCCATAAGTCTTGCAGGCATAACAACGTCTGCAATTTCGTAGCCTTCGTAGAAGTGAACTCTCCCCTTCATGCAAACGATCTTTACATCACCGAGATATCCGAAGATAAACTTTCCTGCATGTCCCGGAACAGTAGATACAGGGAATCCAGGTATATCGCTGTAGCTGACTTCAGCCTCCACCTCTATATTCTCAGCAAAAGCCCCAAGGCCTGATCCAAGTACAAGTGCCACCTCAGGCTCAAAATCTGTATACTTTCTTACTGCATCCTTACAACGAAGGAGCCTTTCATACATTCTGTTTTCCATAAGTAAATGCCTCCTTTTCTGTGGATAATCCACTTATATCATGATACCTCATTTGCACACCCCTCACAATCTGTATTCATCACCCTCTGCAGGAGCAGTACCTGCCTCAGCTTCATTACCTGTTGCAGCTTCTTCTGCCATCAAGGTTTCATCTGCTTCATCAGGGGCTACAGCTTCCTCCAGTCCAAGAAGTTCCACGGCAGTCTCAAGGCGTCCGTAGATCACAGGCTCCACTGTATTGTTGACTGCATGCTGGACAGCTTCCTTCATGCCACCCTTAAGAAACCTTGATACAATGGCTGACTCCCAGCCAAGTCCTTCTACGTTGAAGTTTTTGAGGGTATCCCTTAGCATGTCCATACCGGGAGTTTCAAAGAGTCTTATCTCTATCTTTCCGGGCAGCGAAGGATAGATAAAAGTCCCTTTCCTGTCCACACGGTCCACAGCATCATCCAAGAAATAAATATTGAAGGTTCTCATGCAGGCCTCTTCCAGAAAGTAAATATCGTTCCTTATGGTCAGGCGATTGTACTCATCTCTTGTAACCGTTGAGTCAAGGGATACCTTGTAGTTCTCACTGTGGAAATTGATGTCGCTGATATATCTCTTACCACCAAATCCACACCTTAATCTGTAGATCACATCTCCTTCATAGATATCAATATAAAAAGCATTCTCGCCGGTTCGCCTGAAGCCGATCTTTTTCATTCCATCGGTGAAGTTGTTGTGAACCACCTGCATCATGATAGGGCAAAGACCTATTCCCGAAGTATCCAGGTCGTATATCTTCCCGTCAAGCTTGGTGAACCATCTTTGGATGAGCTGATTCTCATTTCTTATGTTGTAGGAATTAACCGCTGATTTAAAATCTGTTCTCTTTCCTGCAAACCTTATACTTTTATTTCTGGATGAGCCGGTGCTCATCTTAACCGTCCTGTTCTTCCAGCCTCCACCTGCTATGACCGGAAAGTCGGAAGTTCTGCCGCTGACAGACTTACAGATTGCCTTAAGCTCCGTAAGTGCCATGAAATCCTCAGGCAGAGGCTCATCGGAAACAACAATGTCGTTCTTCATCCGCTCCCGGATCTTAATAGCCATGCTGCTGGTCTGGAAAACGTCAGCATTTCCGGCATTGGTTACAATCACCATATCTATATCAGGATAAACAAAGACATTCTGTCCCATCATCCCGTTATATGCAAAAGATCCCGGTCTGTCATCATTTATCCAGAGCTGGTATCCATAGTGAGGATTATCATCGCTTCCTGTCTCTATCTGCCAGGAGGTGGACTCTGTGACCCATTCCTCCGGAACTATCTGCTGCCCCTTCCACTTGCCTTTTTGAAGATAGAGCTGGCCCATTTTAGCCATATCCTCTATCCTCATGAACATTCCCCATCCGCCTTTGGTAATGCTCTGAGGACAGCTCTCCCAGAAGACTCTTTTGATTCCCATAGGGTCAAAGATCCGCTCTTTGCAAAACTCAAACAAAGACTGACCGGTTATCTCAGTTACTATAGCTGACAGCATATATGTGTTCATGCTGTTGTATTCAAATTTTGAGCCCGGATCAAACTTGAAGGAAGCATCCAAAAAGCTCTTTCTCCAGTCATTACCGCTGATAGCCCCGGCCTCATTGAAATCAACGCCACTGGACATATTGAGGAGATTCCTGACTGTTATGCTCTTCCTGAAAAGACTAAAGGGTCCCATCCTTGGCGCAAATATATCCCCCAGTCTGTCATCCAGGGTAAGCTTTCCTTCTCCCATAAGAATCCCGATGGCCATCCCCGTTATGCTCTTACACATAGAATAGGTCACATGCCACATATCCATATCGAAGGGCTCAAAGGCGCACTCGGCAATGACCTTCCCGTGCCGAAGGGCCATGAACTTGTGCATCTTACATTCCCTGTCTGCATCCAGGTCCCTGATAAGGTCAGTAAAAAAAGCAGAGCTTACGCCCTGCGCCTCCGGTGATGTCCTCTCCAGAAACTGTTCATCAGGGAAGGAAAGCGGGATGAAGGCCGGTTTCTGAGGTGAAAAGTCCACCTTACTGATCTCGCCGGTCTGTCTGGCGACCATCTTCATCAAAAGCTCTCCAACGTAAAGTTCTGCTCTTGGCATATCTATTTACCTCCAAAAAAGGCTTAGTCTTTCATCGCCCTCATGGAGTTTAGTATTGCGATTACTGCTACTCCGACATCTCCAAATACTGCAAGCCACATGGTAGTAAGTCCCAGGGCTCCCAGGATCAGGATGATGACCTTAACTGAAAGCGCAAAGACAATGTTCTCTTTAACAATTCGTACTGTCTTGCGGGCGATCTTCATAACTGAGGATATCTTCCTTACATCGTCATCCATGATGACAATATCTGCTGCCTCAATCGCAGCATCAGATCCCATAGATCCCATGGCGATTCCGACATCAGCTCTCATGAGTACCGGAGCATCATTGATACCGTCGCCAACAAACGCAAGCTTGTTACCATTATCGTCTTTTGAAAGCATTTTTTCAACTGCATCAACCTTACCTTCAGGAAGGAGGCCGGCCTTAACATCATTTATGCCCACCCGGTCTGCCACGTGCTGAGCAATAGCTTCATTGTCGCCCGTCAGCATGACTGCTCTCTTAACGCCAAGGTCATACAAAGCTGTAATGCCCTCTTTAATCCCGTCTTTTATTGCATCTGCTATGACTATGCTTCCTGCATAGAATCCGTCATAGGATACATATACAACTGTGCCTGCTGCCTCATCCAAAAGACCTATGGACGCAGGTACTTTAATGAGCTTGTCGTTACCAACAAGAAGCTCTTTTCCATCCAGAACAGTACTGATACCGTTTCCTGCTATCTCCTTGGTCTTGGACTCATCAACATGGGATGGATCAGGCTTTTCCCCGTTATTGCGCTCTGCGTAACAGGCAAGGATCGATCTGGCGATGGGGTGATTGGAATACATCTCACCGTAAGCAGCCAGGGCCAGGAGCTGATCCTTGGAAATATCTGCTGAAGTTGAAGGAACGATCTCGCTTACCTTAAATTCACCCTTTGTAATGGTTCCGGTTTTATCAAAAACAACTGTATCAACCTGTGCCACTGCCTCTAAGAAGTTGCTGCCCTTAACAAGGACTCCCTTCTTGGAAGATGCCCCTATTCCTCCGAAGAATCCAAGAGGAACGGAAATCACTAAAGCACATGGACATGAAACAATAAGGAATATACATGCTCTTCTGATACTGTCAGAAAACTGAAGCTGTCCACAAAGCGGTGGAATCACTGCAAGAAGTACTGCTCCTATGGTAACTACCGGAGTATAGTATCTTGCAAATCTGGTGATGAAATTCTCCATTCTGGACTTCTTGTTGCTGGCGTTCTCCACCAGGTCAAGGATCCTGGCAACTGTGGAGTCTTCATAAGCCTTATCCACTCTGATCTTAAGCAGTCCTGAGCCATTTACACAGCCACTGATCACCTGATCTCCCTCGGATGCCCTTCTGGGAACAGATTCGCCTGTAAGGGCTGCAGTATCAACAAAGGACTCGCCTTCAATAACAGTACCATCCACCGGGATCTTCTCACCGGCTCTTACCAGTATAAGGTCTCCAACACTTACCTCCTCAGGATCGACTTCACTTACCTGTCCATCCTCTCCAACAAGATTGGCAAAGTCAGGGGCAATGCTCATAAGCTCTGTTATAGATGCACGACTCTTTCCAACAGCGTAACTCTGAAACAGCTCACCCACCTGGTAAAAAAGCATTACTGCCAGCGCCTCGGAATACTCTCCTATTCCGAAGGCACCAAAGGTAGCTATCATCATAAGAAAATTCTCATCAAAGACCTGTCCGTGGCTGATGTTGATAACTGCCTTTCTGATGACGTCATATCCGATTATTCCGTAGGGAACAAGATATATCAAACCTTTGACAAACCAGGGCAGCGGGTCCATAACGCCGGTCTTATCAAGGATTAAAAGAATGACGAACATCGCCAGTACAATGAGTATTCTGTTACGGGTCTTTTTCTGTTTCTTGGTCATGTATTATACCTCTGCAAACACATCAATAATATAATGAGTGATATACGCCTTGCTCCATTTCATTCCCGCAAGGCTACATACATTCGGAATCCGGCACATATGCCTACTTCTGTAAATTCATATGATGTAATGAGTGATATACGCCTTGCTCCATTTCATTCCCGCAAGGCTACATACATTCGGAATCCGGCACATATGCCTACTTCCTCATGTATGTTCAGTCTTCAAGGTCTTGCAATTTTCTGTGCAAGCACAAAATTGCAAGACTTTGAATCCTTATATCACTCAATGTCACAGTCCGGTTCAACCTTCTTGCAGGCCTTTACTGCGCTGTCAAACACCTGGTCAAATACTTCATCTGCTGCCTCAAGAGTAAACTTCTGAGTCATGAAATTAACTCTTGCACTTACAACGCCATCGATCTTCTTTACAGCCTCTTCCATCTTTGCTGCACAGTTTGCGCAATCAACCTCACACTTAAATGTCTTTTTCATAATTACACCTTTCCGCTCCTATGAGCTATAAATATTGTGGTGGGCTACACTTTGCCCGGATCTGTCATTACTCTTCTATGTGGTTAATACCCTGATCAATGATGGTCCTTACGTGATCATCTGCCAGGAAGTATATTATCTGCTTGCCCTCCCGGCGGTTCCCAACGAGCTTGCTCTGCTTAAGGATCTTTAGCTGATGGGATATGGCTGACTGAGTCATATCAAGACTGTCGGCTATATCACAGACGCACATCTCCTGCTCAAATAAGGCAAACAGTATACGGATCCTTGTAGAATCTCCAAATACCTTAAAAAGCTCTGCCAGGTCATATAAGGTGTCCTCATCAGGCATTCCCTTATGTACCTTCAGCACCACATTGCTGTGTTTATGGACTATATCACAGTGCTCAACATCATTTAGTGACATATGCTCTTCCTTTCACTGACGCTTAAACATTTCAACATATGAATAACTGTTCATATGTTGAATATATTACTCCGCATTTTAAATGTCAATACCCTTTTCAAACTAAGCAGGACTTTTTATTCTGCGATAAATAAAACACCCAGTGTTCCGGGGCCGCAGTGAGATGAGACCACGGATCCTGCCCTTGTCTCCAGTATCTCATCAAAATGATTCAGACTCTTTAGATAGTCTCTTACAGCATCAACTATCTCTTTATCACATCCGGAATGTGTAATGAAGACCCTCTCTTTTCTGGCATTCTTAAGGTCCATTTCCATGTCTTTTACATAGTCCATGACATACTTATGGCTCTGTCCGCGGTATTTTTTCTCGGGATGCATGGTTCCTTCCATTACTGTGATCCTCGGGTGAAGCTTAAGAGCTGTTCCAAACAATGCAGCAAGTCCGGAGCATCGCCCTCCCCTGTAAAGATAGACAAGGGTATCAACAACAAAGCTTGCACGAACCTTGCTCTTAATTGCTTTAATATCGCTCACAATCTCGTCAACACTCTTTCCTGCCTTTGCCATTTCTGCCGCCCTTATGACCTGAAGCCCGATACCGGTAGAGAGGTTTGCAGAATCAATTACATGTACCCTGTCAGAGAGGCGCATGGTTTCCGCTGTCAGCCTTACATTATGGAAACACACCGACATGGAAGAAGAAATGGTAAATACAACGTACTCATCATCAGAATCAGGATCAAAAAACTTCCCTATTTCTTCGATACTCGGCGCAGCAGTCTTAGGAGTTTCCCCATTCTCATCAGACCACTTGTACAGAGTCTCCGGAGTAATATCAACCCCATCAAGATATTCATTCTCCCCAAGTCTTACAAACAGTGGAATGATACCTATATTATATTTTTCCACAAGTTCTTTTGACAAATCACAGGTACTGTCTGACAGTATTCTTACCATCGTAACTCCTCCACACCATCAATCCCTTTCAGATGGAATCCTTATAGACGACAATATTCTTGCCGTGTTGCTTGCCGTAGTACATTCTTTCATCCGCAACCCTTATGAGGTCCTCTGATTCACGAAAACTGTTGTTATACTCCACAAGACCAATCGTTAAAGTCTTATTGACACGTTTGTTAAAAAAAACTGTAGGTGTGCTTTCAATAATCTGCCGCACCTCTTCCATCTTCTCCCTGCCGGTTTCAATATCATAATCCTTCATCAAAATTACGATTTCCTCACCGCCCCACCTGCAGACGCTGCAGTCAGGGAGTTCCCTTGTGATGAGCTTTGCTATATGCCTTAGCACCTCATCTCCGCAGTCATGACCGCAGGTATCATTTATCCGCTTGAAATTATCGATATCGCAAAAAGCAATACAGAACTCTGTGTACTTTTCATGCCTCATAAGCCTGTCAATCATAGGCATAAAGCCGCGTCTGTTAAGCAGATGCGTCAGTGTATCCCTATTGGCGTCATCCGTCAGCTGTACATTTGCCTGCTCAAGGGTATTCCTCTCCACCTCACTGGAATAGATGTAAATGGTGTTATAGAAGATTATGGAAAAGAACATTACGAAGGTGGAAAAGATCCTCATGACCTGTATCATTGTCCTGGGCAAAATATAAACCGGCGTAGCATCAGCGAACAAAAGATACATGACTACAAAAAGAGTAAAGTTCATGGCCAGCAAAATAACTATCAGCCACCTTTTTGTGCCCTTAAACAAAAAGCACCCGAAATAAATGATTATGGGCACTATAGAGAACAGATAGTTATAGGATCCGCTGTTCCATCCAATAACGTAGACTGACACCACGGAATAAGCTGTTACCTCAGCAAGTATGCTGATATAAACCGGCATAATATAGTCTGCCCTGCATAATAGTACGCAAAAGAGATAAACAATAACGCTCAGGATATTAAAAAACACAAGCGGTCTTACATCCGCAACCATCGAAAGCATTAAAAGCGTAGCATGAACAAGGCCCATAACGGAAACCGTAAAAAGGAATCCGTTATGCACAAGAAAATGAAGTATTGTATTGATTGTGGTCTTGTAATTCATTGTTATTATCCTGTTATTGAATAGCGAAGCACCGACCTCCAGTTGCCCGGAGCACCTACTGCTTCCAGAAGCTTATTAAGCTTTACCCTTCGTGCATAAGAATCATTTGCAGCCAGGTTCAGCTGGTCATTAATCCCATCAAGTCCCTGAGCCTCTCCTGCCATCTTAAGATAAGGAGCCATCAGGCTAAGTACCAGGGCAGTATCTCCAGGGCTCCTGTTTCCTTTTCTGGCTAAATTATGGGTATCAATAGCCGTGAATATCCTGGCCACATCAGGAAGATAGTGGTTATTCTGTATTCCGGTCTCACGCTTCAGAACTTCATCAAAAGCACCACTCATTCCGATTTTGTTGTCCAAATCAGCGAAGGACTCATCTCCAAGAGCATTTGCTATAAGCCTTTTATAATCACTTCTTTCAAAGCCTTTTCCTACACACCAGCCAACAAATCCCACTACCTTTCCAGCCAGCGTAAATGGCAGGATTCTTGGATCAATCTGTTTAACTGTACTGTCAAGAGCAACTGCTTCTCCGGCAGCCTGAACAGCATGCTTTATGAGACCTGATCCGGCAGTAATCTGCGCCTGTTTAGCTCTTTGCCTTGCCATTTCCAAAAATTCCCTGCCCTGATAGTTTCTGGCAGCTGCAGCACCCAGTGGTGTCCCCGTAGACATAGCAGTATTGATATAGCGTTCACTGGCAGTAATCCTGTTCCTTTCACGTATGGTGCGGATAATAGTCACACTATCTTTTATAATTGCTACAGTATCTTTTATAAGTGCAAGTGCGCTAAGGCCCTGGGCGGAAACGATGGTTTTGCAGAAACTGTCTATCATTTCTGCAATGCTATCCAAAATCTCTACCAAAGTCTCGAATATCTCAAATAATCCTTCTATTCTCTGCTCATTAGCGGATTCTCTCCATCTGTCATGCAGTTCTTTGCACTGATAAATGAATTTTACCAGGCTCTTTGCGCCAGTGTACAAAGAAGATGCAAACTGCAATTTACGGAGGGAATCCATTCCTTCTTTTTTAGTTTCAGAAGACTCATTTTCAGGTGCCCCGGATGCTATCTCTGTTGCATCACTCAATTTGCTGTCTTTCGGAGACTCAGGTGCAAAAAAGTCCGAAAAGTCCGTGATCAGAGGCGGAACATCAGTCAGAACGTCCTCACCAAGACTATGTATCTGAACCGTCAATTTCTCAACATTTTCGGCATATCTAAGGTTCCCATTCCTGAAATCTGATCTCTTGACAGCAGCTGCACCGGGAGAAAACTCACCTGTAAGTGCAGCAAGAAAACTTCCATCAGCAAGGCTCCTTAAAAAATTGGCCTTGGATAAAAAATCACCTCTCTTTGCTGTAGCATCTTCCATGGCCATAGTAATAAAATCGGGCCTTAACGCTGATACCAGGTCAGTATAAGTTTCAAGTTCGTCCCATTTGGTTCTGCGATCCCTTGAAAACTCCTCCATAAGAGCCATTCTCATAACCTGACCGGTTTCTGGAAGGTTCTTAGCCCGCATTGCGAGAGTTCCAAAGCCATATTTCCCCGTCATCTTAAGGGCAATCTCTCTGGCAGCTTCCCAAACCCTTGGATCTTCATCTGACAAAATGGCTATTCCAAGCTGCCTTACATTTTCCTCAGTATCATTCGCAGCTGCATCCTTTGCCAACCTGATCAGGTCCTGAAGTAGCTGGTCTGACTGCGATTGGTCAGCAATATGATATTCACATAACTTCTCAAATGCCAGATACGCAGGTAACTGAGCGTTTTGGCGGCCGGCGGCGTCAAGAGCCTGCATGCTGGCCTGGCGCGAAAAATCATCATCGGGATCATAAGTCATGTAATGTTGTATGGTTCCCGAATTGATATGGTGGAAGAAATCTGATCTTCTTACAGCCCGTCGCATCTCCTCAATTCTATCAAGAGCTTTGCTGGATACGGGTGTTACCTGAGCATCTCTTCTGGTCATAGCAGTATCATCATCTGCATAAAACCGCCCGTTGTCATATACACCAATCGTTTCCTCTGTATATTCGTTTCCAATATCATGAAATGCAGCAGATTTCTCTGATATAAGATATTCTCCATTTGCTCCCCGCTCATCAACAACGAGATGTTTTGTATCAACAGGCACAGGGGCACTTTTCTCAGTGGCATTGAGTTGGGAATTATCAATCTGTAATGCTGTACGGGTAGCATCTGTATATTGCCTCTTAGCGGTATATGCACGGAAATCATTAAGAACCTTTAAACGTGTTCTCTTAGCATTAGACGCCTCTTCTGCTGCCAAAGTCTGTACATTGGGACTTCCAAAAGCCTCCATAACAATGGTCTTGTGGAATTTCACCAGACCATCCGGACTTGCGGTATTTTTTGATCCTGCACCTATATCCTTATACTTTTTTAATCTGAACCTGACATTCTCGTAGGGATTACGGTCCAGCCTTGTTGCCAGTCCGTTAAACTGATCCTGATCATACACACCTATGTATTCAGCAATCTCTTTTGCTGTATTCGCATTAGTCTGAAGATCACGCTGTGGATTTCCCTCAAGTCCTCTGGTAAAACGATAGTAGCTTTCAGCTATACTGTCGTATTGTCTGTAATGATCCCTGAATGTAGTTTCTCGGTGACGATTCCTTCTCCTGTCCCATTCCTCAGCTTTTCTTCTAAGATTATCCCTCAATGAATTCTCTAAAGTTCCGGCCTTTTGCCTGGCTGCATCTTCCTTATCACGGGCAGCTTTTTCCCGCCTCTCATTAAAGAAGTGATGTTTTCCCTGCTCCTGTAAAATCTGAGTTTGCATAGCCCCAATCTTTAGCTCAAATTCATTCCTGGCTGCAACACTCTCTTCGGTCTCAAAAGGTCCCTGTGGCGCAGCTGCAACCCCTGCCGGTGCCGGACCGGCTGCAACTCCAGCTCCTGCTCCGGCTCCTGCTCCGGCTCCTGCTCCTGCTGCAACTCCGGCTCCTGCTACAGCACCAGCTCCTGCTCCTGCGACGGGTGCTACTCTTACAGGTGCGGAATCAGCTCCTGCTCTTCCTGATCTTTTACTTGCTTTTCTTTTGCCTGAACCCTTCTTTCTGCCCGCTCTACGTCTCCCCGTGGTGGATCCTGCTCCGGATTCATCCTCACTATCTTCCGAATCATCCGGAATCTCTTCTATATCTGGAGCACCAGCTTCGAGTTCATCATCACTCTCTTCCAAATCATCTTGAAGTCTTGCTGCAACAGCTACGCCAGCTGCTGCATCTTCCTGGCCGTCATCTCTTGCCCCGCGGTCACCTTGTGGCTGTCCCGGTACTGCGGCTGGCACAGCTACGTCTGCTGCACCCCCGGCCACAGGCACTCCGCCGGCTGCGGGACCTGCTATAGCCGGATTGGCTCGCTGTTGTGCTCTCTGATCCTTTTCACTTTTCTCTGCTGCCATCCTGGCATCAAGCCTGGTCTTGGCATCTTGTCTATCATTTATGGCAGCATTCATCATAGCATTTATATCGGTTAATGCATCCTGCAAATTCTGCCCCCCAAGCCTTGCCTTGTAAACCAGATGGTTAGCCTTTGCAAGCCTGGCATCGATGATTGCCTCTTTTACCTCATCAATCAGTGGCATCATCTCCGTCTGTGAAAAAAGGGCATGCTCCTGCCTCATGCGATTTGTATCTTCAAAAGAGTCTCTGTTCTCTTGCCGCAGATTTGCCAGAATGCTCTGTCTCACGCCGTTTATTTTACTTGCTCTTCCCGGTTCGTTTGCAAAGACAGTTTCCCCTTTGTCCATAAAAGAGCGCAGTGAAGGAGTCAGCTTAGTATCATCGAGCGTACCTGTATCAGGCAGATATCCGCCATCAAAATCCATCTTAGTTGGGAGTTTTTCACCTGCCATAAAATAACCTCCTGTCAGTCAGTGGTGTTATTTTTCATCAGTTCCTCCAGTGTCTTATCAAGCTTATCAAGGCGAGCATCCAGATCATTCAGATTAGCGACGCTGTCCAAATAATTCATGTAAGCTTCCATGGTCACGCTTTCCGGATCGTCACAGATAAAAAGAATATAATCCGCAAAAAGATCCAAAAGATAGCTGACCTCACCCAGATAGTACCTTACATTGGCAAAATCTTCGTCTAAGGCATCCTTATTCACGGGCATGCGATAGCTCATATAAATCTGACGCAGTGGAGCATAGTATCCAAAGCATCCAAAGCATGGGAATGCTCCTGCAGAAATTACGGTATTTAGATCATTCAAACAGGACAGAATACCCGGTACCTTTTCATCCTCAACCTTTTGAGCAAGGGTAACATGAAAATGTACAACAGGATATGGTACGTCCGGGTTCGGCCCCATCTCCATGGAGGCCTCAAAGATCGCGCCGGTGTTTGACACTCCCAGGTGCTGCGGCAATGAACGAAGGACGCCCTTATACTTTTCACAATTGCCAAATACTGTTTCCAGGCTCTCTTTCAGAGCATCCTCAAATTCAGCTATGGTCTTCATCAGGTATTCCTTTCATAAGCAAGATATGCATATTTACCAAGCATATCCACAGTAAATCCGACGGCTTTTCCTTTCTCATTCTCCTGCTTGAGGGCATATATAAGATGCTTCATCTCAAGCTTTCCATCTGCTGCAGCCAGTGCACAGGCGTTGAGAAAGACTGTTTTTATCACACTTCCAGTAAAGGTATCAAATTGTGATGCCAGATAATCCACATCAATTTCGCCATGTGGTACATCATCTGTAAGACAAGCCTGCCAGATCTGGCGTCTCATCTCTTCATCAGGATTTTCAAAGTAGGTAACAAACCTGATTCTTCGCATAAAGGCCGGATCAATATTTCCTTTAATATTGGTAGTCAAAAGAACCGTCCCATTAAAGGACTCCATTCTCTGCAAAAGATATGAAACCTCATTATTGGCATAGCGGTCCTTGGAATCATGCACCTCACTTCTTGTGGCAAAAAGAGAATCCGCCTCGTCAAAGAACAAAATAACATTATTCTTCTCTGCAAAGGTAAAAGCCTTCTCAAGGTTCTTTTCCGTCTCGCCAATATATTTGTCAACCACATTGGAAAGGTTGATCTGTAAAAGCGGAAGGGACAGTTCTCCTGCTATGGCGTTTGCGCTCATGGTCTTACCTGTTCCGGGAGGACCTGCCATCAGAAGGCTCACTCCTCTTCCGTAGGGGTAACTGTTCTTCAGCTTCCATTTATCCATTATCATAGGTCCGTAGAGCACCGCGGTAACGGTATCTCTAAGCACCTTTTTTACGTTCTCTTTAAGCTTTACGTCCTCAAGTCTCACATCAGAATAGATGATCCTGCCTACCTCTTCAGCACTCTGCAAACTGGAAGGATCAAGCATCATAAAGGGCTTCCCATCTATGTCCTTCTTAAGAACATCGGATTCATTCTCCTTCTCCTGCTGCACAAAGCCTGCTATGGCAAAAGAAGCCTCTCTGGGATTCATAAGATATCTCGAGGCAAAGGAATCCGGATCCATCTTGATACCATTCAGATCAAAAAGACCCTTCCACAGCACTCTTCGTGCTTCATAATCGTAGGCTGAAGGAAGGGCTATGGTCTTCATGCCACTTATAGTATCTGTTGACGGAACCATCCTCGGGTCATCCACGCATACGATAAGCCTTATATTCTCTGCAGCCAAAGGACTTATCAGCATTCCGGCAAGCAGGTCCATATCTCTTTTGCCTCTTGCCCTGTCGGGACTTCCTCCTGTGATAAAATCCCGGTTAAAGCCGAAAATACAGATTCCGGCTTCATGCATAGTAGCTTCTCTTATGAGGATATTTTTAAGGCTGACAATATCTTCCTCATTAGCCTTTCGGATAAGGTCAACTATGTTAAGAAACAAAAAGTCAGTTGATAGCTTCTTTGCTATATGCCTTGCTATAAAGCGCCTTCCGCCACTGCCTGTAAGAAGCAGCACCTTTCCGCCATCAGCAAAAAAGTCCGCTCCGCTATCAATAATGTTCTGATTTGCAAAGGGCTCATGGAGCTCATCCGATGGCCCAAATAGCCTTGTAAAATCAGCTATTCTCGCTCCGATTCCGTCATCCCCGTCCAGATAGCCCAGGAGTCTTTCATCGGCAGTAACCCTTGCGTACTGCAAAGGTTCTGATTTTTCGTCAATAATAAGGAGCCTCTTTAAAAGCCTTACATATCTGTGGATATCGCTAAAAGAAAGCTCCCCTTGTCCCTCCAAAAGCGCAGCAACCCTGATGCAGATATCACACCCAAAGCCGGCCCTTATAAATGCACCAAACTCAGGGAAAAGAAACTCTGCAACACAAAGGTCTAAAAGCGACAGAAGTACGTTATCATTTTCAAACAGGAAAAGAGCCTTTTTATATCTTTCAGATACTCCGTCCGACTTTCTTTTCCCGGTCTTGCCATCAAGCACCTGTGCCCAGTTCTCAAGGTCCTGGTCCGTGATACGGCCAACTTCTTCCTTAAGCACCGGGTATTTTCTAAGAGTTCCGGTCTTGCCCTCACCTGAAAGATACTCATCAGCTCTGGCAATAATTAGTCTTACAGAAGTTCTGAGAATATCTGCCCGGTCTGCAGTCTTTTTCTTCATACAGTTCTTCCTCGCCCATCAAAAGCAATTAAAAACTAAAACTCTTTTCCATAATAATAATATCATAATATCAACAACAAATGCTCTATTTCTCAAAGTTGACTAAATCTTCAAGAACGATGTAATCCTTTTCGTCATTATCGGTAAATCCCACTACATTAAGCTCTCCCGGGAAGAATTTAAACCTCTTGCAGTTGCTGGACA
The DNA here is from genome assembly GCA_002372465.1 of Butyrivibrio sp. UBA3740. Lineage (GTDB taxonomy): Bacteria > Bacillota > Clostridia > Lachnospirales > Lachnospiraceae > Butyrivibrio. The sequence continues at coordinate 2,089 of DFGW01000092.1, read as the reverse complement.
CAACCTCATCACTGTCGGGGGTTGCACCAACGCGGTGGAGATAGCCCTTTCTTATGTAGTAGCATTTGCCGTCATAGGAGCTGTATTTCAGATCAAAGCCGCATTCCGAAGCCACTCTCACAGGGAAGGATCCTTCCCTCAGGTAATACAGGTCCGCTCCCATCTTGTACCATATCTCAGACAGATCATCACTGCAGGCAAATATCATGGACACGGAGCTCTCATTAGTATTTATTATCTCTTCCGAAAGCTCTTTTCCATCAAAGCGTCTTTTTACAAGCGAGTTGCCACTGGCGTAAATGCATTCAGGTCCATCTGATGAGATGGTCGAGGCAAAGGAAACAGTCCTGGTCCCCTCATCTATCATGTCATACATCTGCGGAGTTTTCCCCACAAGGCAGAAAAAGTCCTCGCTGTTTCTTATCCTTATGGCATCGGAAAAAGAGTCAGTGTCAAGAATATACAGATCTGAGAAAGGAGATATCTGAGCTGCTGCTATACCGGAAAAATCGTAACTGTAATGAGACGTATCCGAAAGCTTAACAGCTGATGTATCCCCGGCCTTAAAGTACCTGATCCCGCCGGGCTCCTCAAAAAGAATCTGCTTACATTCCCTGTCAAAAAAGCCTTCGTAGATATATTCCCTGCTTAGCTTTGTTGTCTTATTGCGGTTGTAGCAGAAAATACCGTCTTCATCATCAAGAGAGTTGTAGAACACGGTATCACCGTCGTCGGATACTGCCAACGGACTCATTCTCTTGTCCAGGGTCACTGTGATCTCCTCAATATCTATTCCGCCTATGCGAAGCTGGGGCTGAGCCTCATAATCAAAAGAAGCCACGCACCTTCCATTTGGAGAGATGACCGCAAACTTGGCATGTCCCTTTGAAACCTCCCAGTCTCTCTTGTCCTTAACACTGTAGATATAAGTCTTTGTCTCGTATTTCTCACCCTCGAGGATGTAAAAGAAATATCCGCCGTTATAGTACATTCCTGCTTCACTTACACCCTGAGCTATCTCAGTCATATTAAGATCGGCATCGATGTAATAGCAGATATTATCATGCACCAGTACAGCCTCTGAACCGTCTGCATTCTTGGTCATCTCAAGGTAATAGGTCTTGTTGCCAAGAAAATCCCTGATCTGTTTTCCATCGGTGTTAAAAATAAGACCATTCATCTGGTAAATAACAGGGCCATGGTACTTCCTGGTCCCCTGGTCTTTGTAAGTATAATCATAGGTCTTTTGATTTGAGGAAGGCTCCCCACTTTCCTCTCCGGCTTCATCTCCGGTCTCATCACCGTTTTCTTTAGAAGGAACGTCTGTAGTCAGCTGCGTTTCATCTCCTCCGAAAAGCCTGTCCACGTCGATTCCAAAGTAATCCTCGATCTTTCCCTTTGCCACGGTTTCCAGTTCACTTAGTCTTTCATCAACCCTTGGGCTGATCCGTCTTATGGTCCTGTAGCCATAGACCATGGACAAGGCCACAATGACCAGTATCCCGATGGCAATAAGGCGCGAGCCTTTTTTGTTGCTGTTCATCTTACTCCCCTGTACTGCAAATACTTAATTCATACCCTTCATCAGATCGAAAAGAGATATCTGGTTGGAATCCGGAATATCTCCCAAAAGCCCCATGTTAGCCATCTTGTCTATGACGGTCTGTGGACATTTGGTTCGCTGACGGAAGTCGTCCTTTGAAAGGAAGGGACCGTCCTTGGCGGCTTCCACGATCTGATCCGCAGCCTTCTCACCCATACCGTCGATACTGGTAAGGGAAGGCATGATCTTATCGTCAATTACCTGGAACTCCCTTGATTTAACCCTGAAGATGTCGATTGGCATGAACTCGATGCCTCTTTCGTACATCTCCTCTACAAGTCTCATATCTCCATACTCAGCCTGCTGGGCGTTGGACAGCTCGTCCTTCCTGCTGGCATAGTCCTTCATGATACTGTGGAGGTGATTCTCACCCAGGCACATGTGCTCGTAGTTGAAGGCCTTAGCCCTTATACTGAACCAGGCAGCATAAAAGGCCTGTGGCATATAAACCTTAAAGTATGCAATTCTCCAGGCCATCATAACGTA
>DFGW01000110.1 GCA_002372465.1 Butyrivibrio sp. UBA3740 | reverse complement strand
TCAATGGACTTTCGCGGCATAAATCCTCGCGACCTTTCATGCAGCTGTTTATGTGCATCTGGTACTTAACCCGGTCGCTGCGGTTTATTCCACGGTTCCATTGACAGCTGTCTGAAGGTGGCTTTTTGGTCAGTAAGCGGGTATGAATTAAGAACGCGCCACAGGCGCCTTCTGATAAGTGGCAGCTCATGGCTGCCTTGAGCGTTACGCTAGGGGGATTTGCTGGTATAAGACCGACTTCATGCCTTTGTGCTGCTATATGCATTTAGGCATGTAAGTTTTTTACTATTCTTCATGCCCTTTCCTTGAAAATGGGCCTTAGGGCATGCCGGACAGTCGAATAACTTCATGCCCAAAGCCGAAAAAAAGGGGTTAGGGCATGCCGGACAGTCGAATAACTTCATGCCCAAAGCCGAAAAAAGGGGGTTAGGGCATGCTAGGCAGCCGAATAACTTCATGCCCAAAGCCGAAAAAAGAGCCCTTGGGCATGCTGGGCACCGGATGCCTTCATGCCTTTAGCCGAAAAAGGGGGTTAGGGCATGCTGGATAGCCGAATATCTCCTTATCAAATACAATTAAGCCTGCGCAAGCTGTCTGCCGAGATCCTCACACTGAGAAATGGCATCATCATCCGGAGCGTTGTTGGCAATTACGCCTTCTCCGCCAATGATTGTTGCGCCGGCTGCAACCATTCTGTCCTGCCAGTCTCTCATCCACTGGCCGTCTCCCCAACCGTAAGAACCAAAAAGAGCAACCTTCTTGCCGCTGCACTTGGTCTCATAATCAGCCATGAATGGCTCAACGGTTCCTTCTTCGAGAACCTCTGCTCCCATTGCAGGACAGCCAAAGGCGATCACTGATTCACCTGCAGCATCTGATGGGCTGATGGAATTAAATGTCACTACCTCAGCTTCTCCGCCGACACTCTTGATGCCACTTGCAACGGCGTCTGCCATGGCCTGTGTATTTCCACTTCCACTCCAATAAACAACTTTAACTTTACTCATACTTTACTCATCCTTTCTGGAATTTAATGTGATTTTTGAAAATGCCTTCGAAAAAGAAGTTAGCATATGCTAACAGCATTTTCAAGATTTCTAAGTGATAAGATTTATCGGGTTTGAAATTGAATTTGAAAAAAAATCAAGGAACACTATAGCTGAAGCCATATAAAAGTGTCTTAGGGATACAGGTTGTGAACCATGAATTACAGGTTATGCATAACCTATTGATGTGACTTTCTGAATCGGATAATCTCCTTGCAGAAACTATATTTTAGCAAACTGAGGAGGTAGAAATAATGAGCAAACATTCCAGACTTTGGACTGGGCTTGCATCAGTCAGCACATGTTGCCTGGTTCTTTCGGGAGTCGGTCTGAATTGTATGATGGGGTATTCCGGAACAGTCAACCAGGCATTGGGGATTACCACAAGTAAGGTGGTGAATACAGGGGATTCATCAGAAGACACCACATACTTTGAGAGTGATTATGGCGAACTGAGTTCTGATAACCTGACAAAACTTATAGCAGACACTTATGATGAGGCGGTTCAGGAAGAGGCTGAGGGAGCAGTTCTTTTGAAGAATGATAACAGCGCCCTTCCTCTTGCAGACACGGAGAAAAAGATTACTCTCTTCGGGCACGCAGTAGCACAGCCCCTTTATAAAAACGCGTCTGCAGGATCAAAGGGCTATAACAGTTCAGAGGGAATTGATCTGTATACGGCGCTTAAAAATCAGGGGTTTGAGATTAACGATACTCTTTTTGATGCCTATAAAAATTCCTCAACAGAAAGAGGAACCGGGGCGTTTGATTTTGTGAGCCAGACTACCAGTGTACACTCCATGGGTGAGGAAGATATATCCTTTTACACCGATGAGCTTAAGGCTTCCTTTGAAAACTACAGTGATGTGGCAGTTGTCATGTTTGCAAGAGAAGGCGGCGAAGGAATGGAGCTTGCCATAGAGGATGAGTTCGAAGGAATAAGCCAGTTGGCTCTTCATCAGGAGGAAAAAGACCTCTTGAACATGATAAAGGATTCCGGCGTATTTAAGAAGGTAGTTGTTCTTATTAACAGCGGAAATCCCATGGAGCTGGAATGGCTGGATGAATATGGCGTTGATGCCTGTCTATGGATAGGTGAGCCCGGCCAGAGAGGATTTGAAGCAGTTGCCAGGATTCTTGACGGAACTGTTAATCCTTCAGGCTCGCTTACAGATACCTATGCAGCCAGCTCCATATCTGCTCCTGCTGTAGTAAACGGAAGCTTCAACAACCAGACCTGGGCAAATCTCGACGAGGTTCTTGCAGCAATTGATGATGATGACGCAGGTATCTCATACTCAACGGTTCAGGCCGAGGGTATCTATGTGGGATACAAATACTACGAGACAAGATATGAGGACAGCGTACTGGGACAGGGGAATGCCACTTCCAAGGCAGGATCTTCCTTTGGAAATGAATGGAACTATGCTGCCGAAGTAACTTATCCATTTGGATATGGGCTGTCATACACAACTTTTGAAAAGAAACTGGACGATGTCTCAATAGAAGGAGACGATATAACAGTAAATGTTACTGTGACCAATACCGGATCAGTAGCAGGAAAGACCTCTGTACAGATATATGCGCAGACTCCTTACGGCGATTACGAAAAGAAGAACCTCGTGGAAAAATCTGCTATACAGCTTCTTGATTTTGGAAAGAGTGAACTGCTTCAGCCAGGAGAGTCACAGACAATTACCATTACCTGCGACAAATACCTTCTTGCCAGCTACGACTACACAAACGTAAAGGGCTATATTATGAGTGAGGGTACCTATTACCTTGCAGTGGGTGACAATGCCCATGACGCCCTTAACAATGTCCTTGCTGCCAAGGGAGCAGAAGCGCTCTTTGACCAGGATGGAGAGTCGGTTAGTGGCAACGCGGATAATGTATACAGCTGGAATGAAAAACTTGATACAGAAACTTACAAGGTTTCAAGATATTCAGATGAGACAGTGACAAACAGGTTTGATGAAGCCAATCCCAATTATTGGCAGGATGACACTGTGACATATCTTTCAAGAAATGACTGGGAAAAGACTTACCCTACAGAGGCAACAAAGCTCACTCTTTCAGAGGATATGATAAAGCTTCTTGCCGGAAACTATTATGAGAAGAGTGAAGATGCCCTTTCGGTATCGGCATTTATCCAGGGGGCAAATACGGGAACACCTCTTGCTGCCATGATTGGTCTTGACTATGATGACCAGGCTTGGGAGGAATACCTTAATCAGTTTACAATTGATGAGCTGACAGGACTTTTGTCCGACAACTTCGGTACTACAGAGATTACGTCAGTCGGAAAGCCTGCAGTTGTAGCTGGCGACGGCCCGGACGGCGTTGGCGGAACTTACAATGAGAGCAAATATGGAACAGCCGTACAGGATACATGCTTCCCTACTGAGATTGTGCTGGCTTCAACCTTTAATAAGGACCTCATGTATAACAGAGGTAAGCTTATGGCCAATGAGTGCATGTATCTTGGAATGGAAGAAGACTGGATGCCAGGAGTTAATATTCACAGAACTCCTTTTGGTGGCAGAAACTTTGAGTACTATTCAGAGGATGGTGTGATGAACTACCTCTGTGAGATACCTGAAGTTACAGCCATGGAAGAGAGAGGCGTCCATGCCGGAGCCAAGCATGTTGTAGGAAACGATCAGGAGAACAATAGAGAGGGTATTGCAGTATTCTTTAATGAACAGGCCTTCAGAGAGATAACCTTAAGGGCGGCGGAAGGTGCTGTTGCGGTTGCAAAGGGACAGGCGCTCATGCATGGCTTTAACAGACTTGGACTCGTATGGTGCTCTGAAAACTCAGCTCTGTGCAATCAGGTCATAGAGAAAGAATGGGGCTTTGTCGGTCAGCAGGAGACAGACGCCGTTGCCGGTTCAGCAGGAACCTATAAGTGGCATCTTTCCAGCGCGGTAGCAGCAGGTGTTGATCAGTTCTGCCTGGATTTTGCAGGAGATGTTGGCCGCGAAGTGGCAGCTCAGATTAAAGAGACGGATGATGGAGATCTTCTTGCTCTTGTTAGAAAGTCTGCTCATGACTATCTTTACACCGTTGCAAACAGCAGCATAATGAATGGTTACAGCGTGGACTCTAAGATAGTTTCCGTAACACCCTGGTGGCAGCCGCTTATGACAGCACTTATCGTACTGTTTGCTGCACTTGATGTATTCTTTATCTGCATGAATGTTAGAACCCGTAAAGCTAAGATTGTTGAGGAATGAGGTGGATGATCATGAAGGATTTTTTGACCGGTAAGGCATATGGTTTCTGGGGTGTAGTACTGGCCCTGGTGGCAGCGGTTATTTCGCTGATAAGATATCTGATGTGGGCTCCCGCTCACAATTCAATGAATGTACTTGTGGTTGTGGTATTGATACTGGGCATTGCGCTCAATATCGTTTCAATTGTAAAGGATGAGGATCTTGTCCTCGTGGCAGTAACGGGCTGTTACGCCTTTGGATTGTTCAGGCATCTTGCAGATCAGGTGGGATCTTTTGTGGATGCATTCCAGGGAATAAACATGTTTGGTGATGCATCTCAGGTTGGCACCATAATTTCGATAGGTGTCTGTATGGTAGTAGGAACATTACTGGCTATAGTAAGTGGATTTTTAAAGAGAGAGAAATGATAATGAACAGAATATGCTTAAACGACAACTGGATATGTTTTGAGACCGGAAAAAGAGAAAGTGGTTTTGAGGTGGACCTTCCTCATGACGCCCTCCTTCTTGATGAGAAGGATGATAACAGTGTTACAGGTGTCAATCTCGGATGGTATGTTCCCAAGGACTATTCCTATGAGAAAAAACTCTTTGCGCCTAAGGAGTGGGAAGGCAGAGTAAACGTACTTTATTTTGAGGGGGTTTATCACAAGGCAACTGTCTATGTGAACGGAGAAAAAGCCGCATATCAGGATTATGGCTATACCGGTTTTTATGTTGATGTCACAGAGCTCTTTAAATACGGTGAGAACAATATCATTCTTGTTGAGGCTGTAAATACAGATCAGCCTAACAGCAGATGGTATTCAGGTACCGGTATCTATAGGCCGGTATGGCTTTACAGTATGCCAAAAGAGCATATTCATGTTAACGGGATCAAGGTGGACACAGTTTCTATAAATCCTCCGACAATCAGAATCAGGATTAATGCCAGTGCGAAGGGTACTGTAAGCTGCAGTATAAAAGAGCTTGAGGCAAAAGAAACTGCACAGACCTCTGAGGACGGAAGCGCCACGATCAACATGATACTTCCGGAAGCTGAGCTTTGGAGCTGTGATAATCCAAGGCTCTATGATCTTGATGTCAGCTTTGGACAGGATGAGAGAACAGAGCGAATAGGTATAAGGACACTGACTTTTAACGAAAAGGTAGGTTTTGCCATCAACGGTAAAAGAGTGATCCTGAGAGGAGCCTGTATACACCATGACAACGGACTTTTGGGAGCTGCAGGGTACGAGTTTTCCGATTTTAGGAAGATAAGGCTTATGAAGGAAAACGGCTACAACGCCGTTAGAAGTGCACACAATCCATGCTCTGAGGCAACCCTCAGGGCATGCGATGAGCTTGGAGTTCTGATGATGGATGAGTATGTTGACGCATGGTACATACACAAGACCAAAAACGATTATGCCACAAAGGTTGAGAGCTGCTACAAAAAAGACTTAAAGGCTATGGTGGACAAGGATTACAATCATCCAAGTGTTATCATGTATTCCACCGGAAACGAGGTGGCTGAGACAGCACAGAAAAGAGGAATTGAGCTTTGCGGGAATATGACAGATTATCTTCACGGTCTGGATTCATCCAGGCCCGTGTCCTGCGGCATTAATATCTTTTTCAATTTCCTGAGCACTATGGGCTTTGGAGTCTATTCCGACAAAAAGGCTGATCAGGAAGCTCAAAATGTCAAGAAGAAAAAGGCCGTTGGAAGTGAGTTCTTTAATAATCTTGCAGGTGTTCTGGGAGCTGGTTTCATGAAGTTCGGAGCAACTCTCTACCCCTGTGATGTTCTGACAAGGGATGCTTTTGCAAGAATGGACTTTGCAGGCTACAACTACGGAATAGGCAGATACATTCATGATCTGAAAAAATATCCTGACAGGCTGATACTTGGAAGCGAGACCTTTTGCTCGGATGCCTACAGGTTCTATGAACTGGCCAAGAAACAGCCCAGGATCATTGGAGACTTTGTGTGGTCAGGAATGGACTATCTGGGTGAAGTGGGAGTTGGAAGCTGGGAGTATGAGGAATATGCTTCTGATTTTTCACACGGGATAGGTTGGGTTGCTGCAGGCTCAGGAAGAGTCGATCTTACAGGAAAGCCCCTCTCGGAAGCGGATTACACAAAGGTGGCATTCGAGAAACTGGACATTGCCATCGGAGTTATTCCTGTCAAATTTGCAGGACAGAAGCATTCACCATCTGCCTGGAAGATGACCAATGCCATGGCCAGCTGGTCTTTTGAAGGGTGTGATGGTATGAAGACAAAGGTGGAGGTTTATTCCAGGGCATATGAGGTAGAGCTGTTTTTGAACAACAGATCCCTTGGAAAAAAGAGACCTCACAACGAGTGTAGGGTGATATTTGATGTTACCTACAAGCCCGGAGAATTAAAGGCAGTGGCATATGACAGTAAAGGCCGTGAAATTGCAGACACTTGTCTGGTAAGCGCAGGGAGCTCCACCAGACTTATGGCGCAGCCCGAGCAGAACTGTATTAAATCTGATGGAGATCTTGCATACATACGCCTTAAGTTTACCGATGATAACGGAGTCTTAAAGCCACTTGCGCGTTCTGATATCAGGATTGAGACAAAAGGCGGCAGACTGATAGGTCTTGGAAGCGGATGTCCTTATTACACAAAGAGCTATCTTGGAAATGTGTGCGATACATACTACGGAGAAGCTCTTGCAATAGTAAAGCCCATTGAGGGAGAAAAGAAAATCAGGCTCAGCGCCGCGACTGTTGATGGAAAGCTTACGGCAGAAGCCGAGGTTGAGGTTATATAATGAAATCAGAAAAAATAAAAAAACTGCTGGTACAGTTTGTAAAGTTCTATCTCTTTTCACTGCTGGTAACACTGCTCCAGTATCTGCTTCTGACATTTCTTCCTGGAGTGTTTTTCAGGAACACCGACTGGTGCAGTATACCTTGTCAGCTTTTTAGGATAAAATTAGGTATAGTAGATACCTATGTTTTCAACTACCCCGTGACTGGAGATGATACTGGGGGAATGGGGTATTTTGCAGCTTTTGCCATTACGTTGTTCATTGCGCAGTGCGTTAATTTCCCAATGCAGCGCAATGTGACCTTCAAATCCCATGGAAATGTTTTTTATCAGGCCATGTGGTATGTTCTGGCATTTGTTGCAATTACAGTTGTGTGCAGTGCACTTATGTCAATCTACGTGCCAATCTGCAAGCAGTTCTTTGCTCCTGCTGTCTACAATATCCTTATTACGGTGATTAATGGCGGAGTTCAGATGTTGATTTATTTCCCGGTATATAAGATTATTTTCCCTGAGGAGAAGAATGATCAAGTTAGCTGTAGTGGATGACAATCCGCAGGAACTTAAAAACTTAACGGACATGTTTTACAGGCTTAAAGTGGAGCTGGGGCAGGATTTTCTCATTGATTCTTTCGCAGACAGCTCCTCTTTTTTGAGCGTATATGACAAGAGCTATTCAATTCTTTTTCTTGATATAGAATTAAATGGTCAGAACCCTGATGACAATGGGATAGAGCTGGCCAAAAAGATTCGTCATACTGACCCTGACGTTATGATCATCTTTATTACCAATCTCGCGCAGATGGCAATAAAGGGATATGAAGTCAGGGCCTTTGACTTTATTGTAAAGCCCGTGAACTACGGTGACTTTGCCATGAAGATGCGAAGTGCACTGGGGTTTTGTCTTGCCAGAAGAACAGAGAGTTTCAAGGTGGCAACCGATGGCGGGTTTGTAATGCTTACCAGCGACGACCTTCTGTATATAGAAGTGAACGGGCACTATACCTACTATCACACAACGAAGGCTGTGTACAAGCAGAAGGGAACCCTCAAAGAAATAGAGGGAAAGGTAGCTGATCTTCCGTTTAAGAGATGCAACAACTGCTATCTTGTGAACCTTAAATATGTGGACGGTGTGGATAGGGATGATGTGCTGGTCAGAGGTGAGAGACTCAAGATCAGCAGGCCCAAGAAGAGAGAGTTCCTGCAGTCCATAGCCGAATACATGGGAGGTAAAATGCTGTGAACAAATTGCTTATGATATGGGAGTACATTTCCTATGCAGTTCAGCTTTTGATTGCGGGAAGTGTGATTGTGGCGTTTAGTCCTAAGAAGGAACATTTCTATATCAGATACATTTTGTCCGTGGGAATCTTTGCAGGCATATCTGTTTTTCTGAATTATTTCGGGGACTCTATAATGAAAGCAGTGGGATATGTGGGTTACTGGACTTTATTTGTGGGTGGACTCATTCTTTTGATAGGCCTGTGTGTCAGCTTTGATTATAAGCAGGTCCTTTACTATTCTGTCATCGCAATGGCAGTCCAACATGTGGCCTTTGATATCTGTGAAATAGCTGACTCGGCATTTGGAAGGATAGCTATTATTGATGTGCTGATATACCTGATCATTTATGGATTGTTTGCTTATGTTATCAGGAATATCTTTGGCAAGATGGGATCCAAAAACGTGAGTCACACGGATCTGATTCCTATGATGACTATTATGCTCATAGTACTGTGCGTCAGCGTGTTTTACGAGGGCAATACCTTCAGCGGAGCAGGCTTTTCATGGAACTATATATTTTACCGGATAGTTGATGCTCTGTGCTGTGCATATATTCTCTGGACCCAGGGAATCCGGCGCCAGAGCGAGTATTACGCAGGAGAACTGGCGGGTATCAATCAGGCCTTCCGCATACAGAAAGAACAGTACAGGATGAGGCAGGAGACCATTGACAGCATCAACCGAAAGTGTCACGATCTCAAGCATCAGCTGGAGGCTATGCACCACATGGAAAAGGAGAGCGACAGGGAGGCATACTACAGAGAACTCAAAAAGGACATCATGATCTATGATACTGCCATCGATACCGGCAATGAGGCGTTAAATGTTCTGATGATGGATAAGGGGCTATATTGCTGCGAGCACAACATTCAGCTTAGCTGCATGGCAGATGCCGGCTCGCTGTCTTTTATGAAGCTTGAGGATGTGTATGCTATTTTTGGTAATGCCCTTGATAACGCTATCACTGCTGTGGAAAAGATATCTGACCCGGAAAAGAGGGTTATCAATCTCAAGGTTCTTAATCAGAACAATTTCTTCATGGTCCAGCTTCAAAACTACTACGATGGCAGTCTGTACTTCGAGAACGGATTGCCCATTACCACCAAAAAGGATAAATTAAATCACGGCTTTGGAGTAAAGAGTATAAGGTTCCTGGCAGAGAAGTACGGTGGCACAATGACTGTAAGCGCCAGGGATGGAATTTTTACTCTTCAGATTTTGCTGCCCATAAGCTGACAGATATGCACAAACAAGTCTTTATACGATAAAGATGAGTTTGATCTGGGGGACAGGATAATTGAGGTTGTGGAAGCCGGAGGGCATACGGCCGGTTCTGTACGTAGCTGCAAGGAATGCCGACGGCAGCAGGGCTGACGGCAAGCGATTTAATATGAGCTACGATCCTGCAAAAAGAGTAAAGGCAGACGAGGGAAATGAAAGAATCTGAGAAGTGTTTAAGACCTCATCACGGGATGTGTTTTCAGTTTTATGAGGGCAAGGGCTATAGTGCTGATTTTACAGACCACATGGGGCGTGTGATAAAAGAGCTTGAGGCAGATCCTTCCCAGAAGGTGGTGCTGAGGGGCAAAACGGATATTGTCTGCAAAAACTGCCCAAATAATGAGGGCGGTGTATGCACCACTCAGGACAAGGTCTTAAGGTACGACAAAGAAGTGCTGAAGGCGTGCGGACTTGTCGATGGGGCCGAGATTTCTTTTGCCGAATTCGTAGGACTTGTCAGGGAGAAGATAATAGATGCAGGTATTCGCAGCAAGATCTGCGGAGACTGCAGCTGGGACTATATCTGCAGGGAAAAAGAATTGACATGAACATGCCGAAAGGAACTGAAGTGCAGGAATGAGTAAGTTGCCGGTTTTATTGGATTTATTTTTAACCTTTGCCAAGGTGGGGACCTTTACCTTTGGTGGAGGCTACGCAATGATTCCCCTCATCGAGAATATTTGTGTAGAGAAGAAAAAATGGATAACACACGATGAGATGATGACGGTTGTAGTAATAGCCGAGTCTACGCCCGGCCCTATAGCAATTAACTGTTCAACTTATGTGGGGTACAAGAAGGGGAAACTTCCGGGAGCGATCATATCAACCCTGGGGATGGTGATTCCGCCGTTTACAATCATATATCTGATATCGCAGTTTCTGAATCGCTTTCTGGAGATAGCGTTCGTGGCAAATGCCTTCAGAGGGATCAAAATTGCTGTGGGAATTCTTATTTTTGACGCGGCACTGAAAATGCTTAAGAAAATGAAAAAAGCACCGATGCAGATTGCAATGGTCAGCCTTGCAGCGGTTTCAATGATGATGATAAATCTGTTTGCGCTGAATATTTCTTCAATGGTGCTGATGCTTGTGTTCGCGGTTATAGGACTGGCTGTATTTGCCGTCAGAAATAAAATGGAAGAGGAGGCTTCAAAGGGATGATTTATCTTGATCTTCTTATAGGCTTCCTGGAGGTTGGATTCTTTTCTTTTGGCGGAGCGTATGCAGCCATACCTCTTATCAGGGACGTGGTTCTGGCACACGGCTGGCTCGATGAAGAAATGATAACCTACATTATTGCCATAAGTGAAAGTACTCCCGGACCGATCATGGTAAACATGGCAACCTACGTCGGCAGCGAAAAAGGTGGGCTGTTAGGCGCAGCTATAGCTACGACAGCTGTTGTGCTGCCGGCTTTTTTCATCATTCTGCTCATCATGGTTGTCATGAAAAGGTTCCTGCAGAACAAATATGTTGAAGCTGCACTGGTGGGACTTAAGACCTGTATCATTGGGATCATCCTGGTGACAGGACTTGGCATGATCTTAAAGAACTGCGGATTAGTTTTTGGCGCTAGTCCTGATGTACTGACAATAGTATTGACCTGCCTTATTGCCCTTGTATATTGGGGCTCCGGGAAGATCAGAAAACAAGGAATAAATCCTATCATGTTGATCTGCCTGTCTGCAGTCGCAGGTGTAGTAGCTTATGGGCTTTAATCCTTACAAGCTAAGGACTGCAGACCGGCAGTAGAGGTTATAACATTTATAGGTATCCGTTTTCCCCAAGGAGCTTTGCCATGAAGCCTGTGTATTCCTGAAGTGCATCTTCACATGGGCCCATCATTTCTGCGTTGAGGTCTATGGCCTGTTTAGAATCCTTGATCTTGTCGAAGGTGTCTTTGTGCCGCTTGAAGTACCTGGTGTAGTCGACCTTGGACGGATCAATGGCATGGGTTGCTCTTGCTGCGCTGAGCACCAGCTTGTTGTCCTTATTGAACAAGCCTCCGGCAGCCTTGGGGTAAATTATTATATCCCAGTTCTCGGTAGCAGGAAGAACCACATATTCAAGATCACCGTTGCTCTTTTTGGTGGTTCCAAATTCTGACATATTCTCTTTATCCCAATGTGCTTCCATGAAGTGTAATACATCATCGGGGGTCATGGTCTTATTTATCTTGATAGTCTGTCGTCCTTTCATAGTTCCTCCTTTACTGGCGCGTTCCGCTCAGAACACCTGAAGCGGTGTACTGTGCTGTTGTATAAGAAAATGGGGCAGTTACATAAACAATATTTCCCTTGGAATTATAGGAGTAGGTAAAGGTGAAATTGGTGGGTATGCCTTCCATATCTATTACGCAGGTACTTACACCTGTTGCTTCGTCGTAGTTTGCAACCATATCACTTGTGACCAGCATCACAGGGAAGTCTTCCTCGTCCTCGAAGGTCTTGGTCTCGCCATTTACGTCACCTGTGAGTTTAAGCTTTGCATGCTGCGTGAAGATCTTACCTTCAATCTCTGATTTTGGCGGGTGAGCAGGCTTTTCTGCTTCTGCCTTGGCAGGCTCTGTGGCAGTATTGTCAGCTGCAGCGGTGGTCTTTTCTGTGGAAGATGTGTCAGTCTTTTCGGATGAAGCGCTTGCAGCTTCCGTAGTTTCTTTTGCATCCTTGCTGCTGTCTGTGCTTGCATCGGCCTTGGTAGCTGAGCCATCTGAACCTTCTGCTGTGTACTTGACGTCAGATAAAAGATCTGCCAGCAGCTTTTTACTTGTTTCGCCTACCAGGTAGGGTTCGGTGATCCCGTAGAAGTAGTACTGGTTCTCCACAATGAACATGTAGCAGAACATGGTCATGGGGATTGGGAATCCATCCGGAAGGAAAGCCATCTCAAAGCACAGGGCAGGATTGCCGGCAAGTTTGAAGGATTGCTTTCTAACAACCTCATCTCCGTCGGCAACATAACTGTCCGCAAGATCAGAGAGAATGTTTTCCGGAGCTACCTCATCAAAGCCTGAATTGGCGTTTTCTATATAGTTGTACATTACAAATGAAGCCAGAGTATCTTCGGGGAACCGGTAATAGTGACCGCTTTCGCTGGAATCTCTTGTCCAGACAGAAGGCATCTTGTAGGTGATGTTCATGAAGGTCTCATCCTGATCAAATTCAGGAATGCTTACAGTGTAATCAACCTGGGTAAGACGGAAATTGTTGTCCACACTTTCCAGACGGTATGCGTATTTCTGAAAATCCTTAGGCTGGAAAGCCATTGACGGCATGCCGTAATCTGCTTCATAACCTGTATATACTCCGAAAATTCTGACGAACTGATCTACAGTCTTTTCTACGAGCTTGTAGTAATCATCTGTTCCGGACGTGCCAACAGACACGATCCAGTCGCCGTCTTTTGTCTTTACAGTGATTGCTTTGGCTTCTTTGTCGTAGTCTTCAACTTTTCCCTGTATCCAGATTCTGCTTCCTGACTTTACAGAGCTGCCTTCTAGGTAAGCAGCATAATCAGTGACTTCATCGAAATCGTCGGTGAAAAGAGGATCAACCACATTTTCGGGTTCCTCAAGCTCTTTTACTTCTTCCTTAACTTCCTCTACTGAGGCTTCGGCGGGAGCTTCTGAAACTTCTTCAACTGCGGTGTCTTCAGGCTCCGGAGCAGGTGGTTCTTCCTTTGCTCCGGCACAGGCTGTGGATGTAACCACAAGGGCCATTATCAAGGCTAAAAATCGTAGTCTTTTTTTCATGGGAGCCTCCTTTTTTAATTAAAAATTCATAAGTAAGGACAGATTATTAAGTTATACTAATAGTATAAACGGAGTATTGTATCTAAAAATAGCGATGAGACAAATAATATCTTAATTTTTTATAAACAGGAGAAGGTTTATGTATAGACCCAGACGCACTGTTTCAAAAATTAGAGTAGGCCGGATTTCCAGGGGAATCTATGCCTGCTTTTTTGTTGCTCTGCTGCTTGCATGCCTGGTGATTCCATCGGGAAAAGCTCGGGCAGCCGGCGCCGGAAAGTCATATCCTGTAGATGCCTTTAACGGTACCTGGGACTATCCAAGTAAAGCAGGTGCTACCACCCACAATCTGACCATGCAGCTAAATGCCGATGGGACTGTATATTTCGCTACTCACGTAGTTTTCCCGCCGGATGAAGTCTTTAAGGATGGACAGGATATCCGGGAGGAGTGGTATGGCACATATACCTACGACGAGGAATACGGTGAGCTTATAACCAATGCCTCATCCAACAGCCTTTATATTGCGATGGGCACCATGACGAAGCAAAATGCCTGGTATTTAAATGACCTTAACACGCTGGAGTGTCATGTTCTTTCATTTAACGGGGTTACAGGCTCAGCCATAGATGTGTACTACAGGATAAGCCCCACGCCTTCCTATGACGATGAAGAGGAAGAGGTGGAAGAGGCAGCTGAAGAGGAGTCTATTGAAGAGGAAACTCCTCAGGAGCCTGAAGAAGCCGAAACCGAAGATGGCGAAACTGAAGATAGCGAAAACGAAGATGCGACGGAAGGATCTGAAGACACCGACGCTGAAGATCCTGCAGAGGAAGAGGAACCCGAAGTAATTCAGGAAGAAATACCTGAAGAGGCACCTGAAGAAACTCCTGAAGAGAATCCCGATCAGTTCCTGACAGATGAAGAGGCAGAAGAGCTCCTTATCACCATATTCCAGGGCGACGATGAGCACCTGAACCAGGCCAAGACAGCAGCTGCTGCAGTGGGTATGACACTTGGAGGGCTGGTATCAGCTCTTTTGGCTACAGGAACTATGGGCGGAGCCCCTACACCACCAACTGCCGCTGAAGGCGCTGCTACCGCAGGCGCAGGTCCAAGAACTATCGGACCCGGAATGACTATGGATTCCGACGGAGATATTCATTATAAGAATCCGTTTACAGGGGAAGAGAGCGTCTATGTATCCAATGGTGACGGAACCTTCAAGAACGTCCTGACAGAGACAGAGGCCACTGTTCAGGATATTCGCGACAAGGCCAATCTTGAGTATGACAATGCAACCGAGATGGCCTTTGAGAAGGAGAGATTGGATGAGTGGAAAGAAAGGCAGCGGGAAGCTAACAGCGTTCTTTCCAAGGAAGGCCAGGAAGCTGCCCTTGACAGGGCTAAGCAGGAAGAATACCTCAAGGAACAGGACAGAAAGAACAAGATAATGTACAAGAGAGGTATTTTCGACGGCGATGAAAAGGCCTTTAAGAAGAGCATCTTACAGCAGCGCCAGAAAGAGGATGAGAAATTTGGCCAGTACGCTGCAGCCGGTGAATACTGGGACGCTGCCACCAAGACTGCTGAGAGTGTGAAAAAGGGCGCTGACATTGCCATTGACGTTATGGCTGAGATAGAGCCCACCGGAGCAGGTAAGTCCATAAAGACCGGTTACAAGTTCCTGGCGGAGGCAGCAGGTCAGAGCGGACAGGTCATGGCCGGCAAGCAGAGCCTTAAACAGGCCCTGGGCAAGACCCTGGTAAACAGTGCCTGTGAATACGTAAAGGACAATGTTGATATGACTGAGCTGAAATGTATGGCCAACATAACCGGAGACGGAACAGCAGCTTATATCAATGCAAGGATAGAGGGAAAGACCCATGAACAAGCCCTTTCCAAAGCCAACGACGCGGCCAAGCAGGGACTGGCCAACTTCGCTGTTGATTACACCGTGGGTAAGGCTATGGATGGCGTCACAGGTGGCGTTGAGATCAAGGACAACAAGATATATAACGGTCTTTACAACAACCGCGGCGTGGATGGTTCCAGCATTTCAAAGCTGGGACGCCAGTTCAACAAGAGTGGATTTACCGATGCCGTAGTCAAGAATGACAGATTCAAAGAGGGAGCAAGTGCTCTGGTAAGTGATCTTATCAAAGATGCAATTTCTGACGACGATGATGATTGATGGAGAAAAGCTATGCAGAAATGTGGAACCATGAAAGAAGCAGCGCAAATGGCAGCCTCCTTAAGCAGGATGTGGTTTGTTCCAAGCCAGGGATTGACCCTTGATGCGGAAGGCGTTATGGATTTTGCCGGGTGCCTTGACGAAGATTTTGAAAAAGCTGACAAAAAGGTGGCGGCATTTCTTTGCTCCAAGGAAGGCGCCCTGGGGGTGACCTTCGACTATGAATACAGTGCCAGATGGCTTATCATTCCGCTTCCCTCAGAAAAAGAGCTTTTGGACGAAGCCCTTTCCCAGATGGAATTTCAACTTAACGGACTTAAGGATGTTAGTGTAGAGGAGCTTAAGAAATTATGGAAACAACAGTAGAAAAGAAATATACCGTTGGAAGCTATATAAGCGGCTATCTGTCAAACCTGGCCCAGACCCTGAAAAATCCCAGGATACTGATAATCTCATTACTCCTGACGATTCTTGTGTCCGAGACCCAGTTTCTGCTGGCCATGATGACGGCCAGAGGTGACATAAAGAACCCCTTCGCCATAATCAGCATGCTCCTTTACGCCAATGGTGGCATGTATGGCGGCACAATTGGAATAGCGGGCGGAGTCCTTGGCAAGATGCTTCTGATGATGTTTCTTAACTCAGTGGTACTGGGGTGGGAGATGCATGAAAAGCCGCTGGGAAATTTCTTTTCCGGTATCGGGAGGTCTTTTTCCGCCTTTGCATTTAAGAGACTGTATGATCCGGCTGCCTGGCTCTTTGGGGCTGGAACTGCTCTTTTGATCTATTGGATCTGCAATATAACCCAGAACCGCATGAATTGTATGGTTGGAGCGTATCTCGTGGTGATGGTCATCGGAAGCCTTGGCAAGAAGAACAGTTTTCTTTACGGACTTCTGCTGCATCTTTTCTGCGGCAAAAGGCTGGAGGATCCCAGATCCGGACAGACAGTCACAAGCCTTATGGGCGGTAGTGCCACGGGGTATCTGGCAGGGACAATCCTTACGGCAGCAGGGATACAGATGTGCATGCAGATTGGGGCAGTACTTCTTTTACCTGCGCTACTGTTCCTGATTCTGGGGCGTCTGATCAACCACTGATCCACGGGAAAAGAACTTATGGCAGTATTCAAACAAACAGTGAGGCTTGATGATTATGAAGGAATTTACGAAATTGATAGATGCTGTAGCGGAAGCATCGCTGATAACTGATGAATGGGTGATACTTCCCGACAAAGATCATATCGGCAAGAAGGATGCGCTTGAAAGAGCCCTCGAGATAGATAAGGGCAACGAGGAAGAGGGGATGGCAGGCAGGTTTGTTTATTTGTGCTCTGCTGAAGGCGCAGTTGGCATTACCACGGGAAAAGAGTATCAGGCGCAGTGGATGATGATCCCCTTATTGTGACTGAAAGAGAGGATAGAGCATGAAAAGAAAATCCCCTGTTTTAGCAATATTGCTGGTGCTTACAGTTGGCATGACAGCGGTTAATATATGGTACTTCACCATGGATCAGAGCGTGGCCGAAACTGCCGGGCAGGAGGCTGCGGTGGAAGAAGCAGCACATGAAACCACGAAGAGCCCTGAAGCCGGCGCTGTGGAAGAGGCCAAGAGCGTGGACGAAGTGGCTGGGCAAAATGCTGCCGGTGATGGCAAGGCTGTGGACGAGGCTAAAATGCAGGAAGCTAAGGAGAAGGTGGAGTCTGAGTTTGATACGGTTTCAACGACTCTGAAGACCCCGGGGAATGTAGCTAAGAGCGGCAGCAGAGAAAAACTCCCCAGTGGAGAAGTGGTGTGCACTTTAGCTGATGGCACCCAGGCAAGGAATATCTGGGCAGAAGATGAGGAAGGAAAGCTGTCATACTTTGGATATGACGGATGCCTTGTGAAGAACAATTTTGCCCCTGACGGATTCTTTGCAGGGGCTGAGGGCGTTCTGGATGAGAGCGTTTCAAGGCTCAGCGGATCTCAGGGCAAGGTGCTGATGGGTGAGGAATTCGTCACAGATACTTCAAGTGATCCTTTGATTCTTTTTGAGGAAGATCCTGACAAGACGTATGAATGTCTTTTTATAAAGAGATACAGCTTCGGATATGATGAAGTGTTCGGCGTTATGGCAGACCCTGACAGTGATCATGCATATCTGCTAAAACCCGATCCGAATACAAAGGAGGATTTCAAGGACGCCAAAGGCGCGCTTATGACAATTACTGACGACGGGAAGACTCTTATCGTATCTGATTGCGGGATTACGGAGAAATATCACATAAAATAGGTGAATTTTCAAGGCATGGGGCCAAAGAAGTGGGATTTTCAGGGGCAGAAAAAGAGTGTGCAACTTTTGTGACACTTCTTGCAGTATTCTAAATGAGGATTAAGAAAACAGAAAACGAAGCATCTTTTCATAGATTGGAAACTGCGAGGAGGAAAAAATTATGACAGATAAAATTATTATGGAAAATGAAGAGCTTGAGAAGGTTACAGGAGGATTGTCATTCAGCGCAACACCAAGCGCCACAACCCCTAAGTACAGCGTTGGAGATAAGGTATCCGTTCTTCTTTACCCTGAATTTGGAATCGGCACAGTAAGAAATGTGTACCTGAAAAACTCCTACTGGTACTGCCAGGTAATGTTCGATCAGGGAATTATGGATGCCAACCAGGATGAGTTCATCCCGGCATAATCGTGGCAAATACATTAGAGAAATCGGATCAATTATCCGGGCGAAATTACTTAAAAATGTTTATATGCTCGGGCGCTGTATATGGCGTCAGAGTCTTTTTTTGCATATAATTAAGGAATGTGAAGGAGAGCGATCTGATGGTTTTGACAAATGAAGAGTTAAAAGAACTTTATTTTGGCGCATATGAATTTGAGGAAACGAAGGACGGTTACCTGCAGGCTTTTCAGTATTCCAAAAGGCAGATGGAATACTTTAAGGGCGCCCTTGATTTCTGGTATGAGAGGAGCATGGCATCAAATGCCAAGACCCTTGAATTTACAACCCGGGCAGAGAAAGTGTCTTTTGATTACAAGATCATTTGGAAGGGCTCGCCGGACTCTTTTGAACTAGCAGTGGATGGCCTTATAAGTGGCATTGTCTATGTAAAAGACATAATGGATTCAGGGACGATTGAATGGGACCTTCCCAAAGGTGAAAAGAAGGTAGTGATCTATCTTCCTGCAGACGCCGTGGCTCTTATCAAGAACCTGACACTGGATGGCGAGGTCAAAAGAGCTGTTAAAGGTAAGAAGGTTCTGTGGCTTGGAGATTCAATAACTCAGGGCTACGGACCCCTAAGATCGGGGTGTACCTATGTCAGCGTTGCCAACAGGATCCTGAATTACGACATAATCAATCAGGGAATCGGTGGCTACATCTACGATAAGAATTCCCTGATGGAAATGGAAGGCTACAGACCGGACAGGATCATAGTGGCCCTTGGAACCAACCAGTATGGGGATAAAGACATGAGCGCCGTGGAGGAATACTACGAGACCCTCATGAGTATCTACGGTGAAGATATACCGGTCATTTGCATAACGCCTCTCTGGAGAGGAGACAGCGTCGACGGTCTGCCACAGCTTATGACTTTTTGCGACAAGGTCAGGGATATTGCAGGTCGTTACAGCAATGTGAGTATCTTGGACGGGATGAAGATGGTTCCGCATTTTCCTGAGTACTTCCTGGATAATTTGCACCCTAACTGCCTTGGCTGTGAGGTATATGGCCGCAACCTGGCAGAGGCTGTCAAAGAGATTTGGCGGGATTAATTCATGACACTGAAGGAAGCATATAAGATCCTTGGCGCTGGCAAAGATGACAGCGAGCGGGAGATAAAAGCCAAATACAAAAAGCTTCTCATCCTGTACCATCCGGACTCAGACCCCACCGGGAAAAGAGATCCCGAGGACGATGAAAAGATCAGACAGGTGATTGAAGCCTATAAGAAGATCAAGGAATCGGAAGGCCAGCCGGTCTATGAAACCTATGAATTCACCTGGGATGCCTTCGAAAACAGGGCTGCCTTTTCCGAGAGGAACATCTACGTCCAGTTCAGGATGTATGATGAAGAGCTGCCACTTTCCAGGATGGCAAGGGGCAGGTTTGTCTGGGATCCTGACATGGAGGAGTTCAGGCTCTTTTCCAAGAGCGTCCTTGAAGCCTGCAAAGAAGTGATGACAGATCACGACTCTATGCATACTCCCGACAGGGTAAAAGACATCTTCCACCTGATGATGCAGGAGTACGTCCTTCCGGCAGATGCAGCCAGGAAGCTTGGTCGGAAGGAGCGAGAGGAGGATGGCCTGGAGTTCTTTTCCTTTACCGGATTTGTAAAAGAAAACCCGAAAGCCCCCAAAGGCGCAACCCCGATCATAGGGGAGCCTTTGAACATCTTCCTTCGTGAAGACCGGGCAGTAGTGGAAGAGATTGTGACCGGCAGGAGCGTTGGAAACATTTCTTTTGATCAGGACGAGCTATATTACGTAGTTCTGCCGCTCCTTGAAGATCCCCAGGTAGAAGCCCGCGCTGCCATAAAAAAGACTGAGAAAAATCGCAAGGGCAGCAGCCGGATCCAGGTGGCAATCGAGCTTGGCATCCCCAAGACGCTCCGCGACACCCCGGTCTGCAACAGCAGCCTGATCAAGGAACTGTTTAACTTTGGCTAAAATCTGAAAAGGCCTGTCAGAATATTCTGACAGGCCTTCGTGTTTCATTTTGGTTGAATTCTTACAAATGGCTTAAGATCCTTTACAGCCTCTTTTCTGTCTATCTCCTGATCGTTGTTGTCAACATCTATGAGCTTGTAACGGTCATTTCCCATTCCCAGTTCTTTCATGTAGGATAACTGCCTGTGACCGTGCCTTGTTACTATTCTCTCTACAAGAGCTCTATGCTCTTCCTCGGTCATAGCGTATACAAGGTCAATGCATGCCTGGTCTATTGCCAGGATGTCAGTTGATGCAAGTATTCCAACATTGGGAGTAACTACCGGTTCTGCTGCTACGCCTTCGCAGTCGCAGGAAACACTCATGTTTCTCATCACATTGACATAGGTAATGTTTTTGCCGAAATGATCAATGGTAGCCTTAGTGGATTCTGTGATCTTCTCCATGAGTTCTTCTTCCGCTACGCCCCAGTCGTTTCCGTTCTTGGCATGTATCCATGCCTTGCCAATGCGCCCATCGGCACATCCTATACCTATATTTTTATTGCTTCCTCCAAAGCCGCCCATGGTATGGCCTTTGAAGTGAGTGAGTACAAACATGGAGTCGTAGTTTAACATATGAGAGCCATGGCTCATCTCTTTAAACCATTTTCCGTTCTTTACCGGAAGAGTAATGGTTGCCTCTTCATCCATGATATCCACAGGTGCAAAGGTCCAGCCATTAATCTTTAAAGTATTTCTGTGGGATTCTGTAGTATATCTGTCCCCATCATAGAAGGTATTGGTTTCAACTATTGTGGCATCTTTAAGACTTGGCTCTTTTTCCATAAGTTCCTTAACCCAAGCAGCAGGAACTATATTCGTACCATTCGGTTCTCCGGTATGAAGCTTGATCGCAACTTTACCTGTGATGTAATTATTTACTTTCTGATATACCTTTTGAATTCCTGCAGGAGACAAATCCCTTGTGAAATAAACAATAGATTCAGCTCCGGTACGCTCTTCATATGGTACATATCTTGATCCGTCAGACAATAAAAATACCTCCTTTCGCAACTAAAGAAATCTGTTTGCTTGTACAAATTATTATAATGGTTATAACTAAATTTTGTCATGTTTTAAGTTAATAACTGGACTTTATATAGGATTATGAGCCGTTAATGATATCTATAATTTTGGGTATTACATCAAAAAGAAATATCTGCTATAATCAGAAATCGACGTGCAAAATCGAAGATAAAGGGCTGGTAACATTGGAAACGCACACCAGATTGGTGATAACGAACAACACGCCTCCGGTCTTCCCCTGGTAAAAGAAAGGAGAACCCCCAGGTATGTTACCACAGAACAAATTTCAGGATGTTATTTTCACTATTTTCATGGCCTTTGTCATGGTCTACGCGATGATCTGCTACAATATTGCCCTTAGTGTCGGCGGACTTCAGAACTTCGTGTTCCTGGCAGCATTTAAAGAGATCGTGATCATGTGGCCCATAGCCGTTGTTTTGGAGCTTTTGTTTGTCGGAAGGCTGGCACAGAAGCTGGCATTTAGATTCGTGACTCCGGGCAAAGATCCCATGATCATGATGATCCTTGCAATCTCAGCCATGTCAGTCTGCCTCATGTGCCCACTTATGAGCCTTGTGGCAACGATTCTTTTCAAGAACGCCGGCTCTGAGTTCGTGGCTGTATGGCTCCAGACCACGGCCTTCAATTTCCCCATGGCGCTTTGCTGGCAGATATTCTTTGCCGGACCCCTTGTAAGAAATGTATTTGGCTTTTTTGTTAAGACGCTGGCAAAAGACCGCGCGGCAGAAGGAAACGCTGATCTCGCCGCCTGAAAAGACAACCTGACCAGTGATCTCATAGATACAGGAAAAAAGTATGACGGATGTTTTTGATAAGAGCAGGCGCTTCTACGAGAACAAGGTTGCGCCAATGCTCCATGAGAAGTTTCCTGAATATGAATCCAGAATAGCAGTAGGATTAGCCGGAGAGGGCTCTGACTGCTTTGGTTTCGATGACTTCATCTCAAGAGATCATGACTTTGGGACCGGGACCTGCCTTTGGGTTACGGAGGAGGACTTTCATAAGTTCGGAAGGCTCCTTTCCATCGCCTACAATGAGCTGGTTGACAGCACTCCCGGGGCGGACCTTACTGACAGACTTCGCCAGAGAAGGGGAGTCATGACAATTGATGGTTTTTACTCCTACGTCCTTGGCACCCGGGTGGATGCTGAGGAGAACCGTATTACGGACGAGACCTGGAGGAGCCTTGATCATTCCTGCCTGGCAACCGCGGTAAACGGCGAGATCTTCCGGGATGACCTCGGCAGGTTCTCGGCCTTTAGAAAGACTCTTTTGGATTATTATCCTGATGAAATCTGGCGGGAGCGCATGGCTGGCGAGCTCCACAGATATGCCTCTTCCCTTCAGGTCAACTACTCAAGATGCATGGCAAGAAAAGACACTGTCGCTGCACAGATTTGTAAATCCACAGGACTGCAGGCAGCGATGGAACTTTTCTTTTTACTAAAAAAAACATATCCGCCCTACTATAAGTGGACCTACCGGGCGCTGGAGGAGCTTGATGTAAACGGACGATTCGCAAGGCTGGTAAAAGAGCTTGCAGAAACAGGTTGCACCTTGTCCGCCTGGCAGCACATCAGGTATATGCCCGACAACCTGAACATGAGCGACAAGGTGGTGGTGATCTCCGAGCAGATTGCCGAAATGCTGGTAGTCATGCTCAGGGAAAAGAACCTTATCCGTGAGCAAAACACTTACCTTGAAAAATATGTTGATGAGATACTTATTTAAGAAGCTTGCTAGTGTGCAGGCTTCTTTTTTTGCTGCTTTCATCACAAACAAGGAGCTTACGGTAACTTTTTGGCAAGTCCGAAAATATACCGTTATAATTGGACGTATTTCGATAGATTTCAAAAGATCCCCAAAATCTCCCGTAACTTTCCGCAGATTTCTGCGGTATTATTTTGGACATTGCTAAATACTATCGAAAAGAGCCTTTTTCTAACGGTATATTTTGAGGCAAGCAGAAAAAATACCGAATACGAGGCCTCGAGTTCCCCGAGTTCGTGGTCAAATAGCACGCCTGTTCGACGATACAGGAGGTTTATTGGATAGCATTTGTTGGAAAATATCATCATAGGGAAGGCAAACTATCTCTAATCAGGAAGATTAAACAAATTGTATCTCACGAAAGGCAGGAGCAGCTATGAAGTATGCAGTTATAGATCTTGAAATGTGCAAAGTACCAAAGGGCTACAAGAAGTTCGGTTACAAGTGGTGCCAGGAGACAATACAGATTGGAGCAGTTCTCCTTGACGAGAATTATGAGATTGTCGACGAGTTCAATACTTATGTAAGACCTGAGTATGGCCACATTGATGGATTCATAGAGAATCTTACTGGCATAACACAGGCTGACGTAGTCACAGCTCCATGTTTTGAAGAGGCTCTGGAGATGTTCTTAGAGTGGCTGCCCTACGACGATGTAAGGTGTGTTTCCTGGAGTGACTCCGATCCCAAGCAGATCATTCATGAAATTTTCGCCAAGGGTATTGAGGATGAGCGCTTGGAGATCATCTTTGCCAACTGGATCGATTGCCAGAAGACCTTCGGTCAGAAGATGGGTAAAAAGAGCTTGTACAAGCTTGAAGAAGCCCTCATCGCCTCCGACATAGTCCCTGAAGGCAGAGCGCATGACGGCTTTGCAGACGCCTACAATACAGCAAAGCTCTTCGCGAAACTAGAGCAGAACCCGGATTACGAGCTGAACGAATACTACCAGGCAGCTCGAGAAGAGGAGACTGAGCATCTGAGCTTCTCCATGGGCGATCTGTTCGCCGGGATTGTGCTGGCGTGAAGTATTATTACCCTCACCATTTTGGTGGGGGTATCTTGCCTTAGCAATTGATATGATAACAATAATCAGTTAGAAGATTACGCTGAGTGTTCAAAGAGTAATTTGAAGAAGCGATGAAAACAATTACGATAAAACTATAACTACAAAAATCATTAAAAATTTCTATTGCTTTTCGGATATTTATACATTGGAGTAAGGCTCGTCATGATACAATTACATTAGCACGTTTTTGCGATTTCAAAGCGGTTTTGCGTTAACATATGAGAATGAAGAGTTAACGACAATCATTTCACAGAATGATATCTAATATGTTTAACGGAAATGATAAATTGAGAGGTTAGATGGGGGTATTTGATAGATTTATAAATAAACTAAATACTAGAGAGCAACTATCAGATGATTCGGAGTATTTCTACGAATATTGTCCTCACTGCAACGCCAACCTCACCCTTCAGAAAGGCTATGACCCATCCCTAAAATATTGGGAGTGCCGTGGCTGTGGACAGATGCTGATCAATCCGGAAGTAGAGGGCGACATTGTCTGGTTCTGCGACGAATGTGGTACTGTAATGAATGAACAGCCTGGATTTACAGAGGACTATGGTGAATGGAAGTGCACTGAATGTGGGCATGTAAACAAGATTGATGGCAGCGAACTTTATGCATCAGAAGCTGAATTTCAAGCCGATAGGAACAATCCATACAGAGGCTTATCTGATGCTGATGCCTTGGAACTGTCCATGTATCAGGAAGAAGAGGCCATCGAAGGGAAAGACAATATCATTCTTGTCAGGTATCGGGAAACAGGGGAACGATACATCAAGAAGCTTCTCACTATCTATAACAAGAGCGTGTATTCTTATCTGATGGAGCATCCTGTTGAACATATGCCACGCATCGTCAATATCTTTGAGGGTAGCAACTGCCTGATTGTTATTGAGGAGTTCATTCTTGGCCTGAACCTTGAACATATACTTGAAAAGGGACCACTGCCTGAAGATAAGGCGATTAGTGTGGCTTTGTATATCTGCGACATCCTGAACGTGCTACATAACCTTCCGACACCAATCATTCACAGAGATGTTAAACCATCCAATATCATTATTTCCATCGACAACGAAGTGAACCTTTTAGATATGAATGTTGCTAAATGGTACGATCCGGAGAAGACTGATGATACCAGGTACATGGGGACTCAGTACTATGCTGCCCCTGAGCAGGTTGGATATGGCCTTAGTGCTTCCTCTGCGAAGGCAGATATTTATGCGGTTGGAATGCTTCTCAATGTGATGGTCACCGGCTCTTTTCCAAAGGAAAAACGTGCCACCGGACAGCTGTGGAATATTATTGAGCGTTGCATCAGCCTTAATGCTGAGGACAGATATACGGCAAAAGAGCTGCATGATGCCCTCCAAGAAATCAGGAGGAATTAGTTTTGCAAAAGAAATCTACAGACGAGCTAAACGACCTTCTTGAAAACATGAAGCCTGATCAGCTTGATACATATTTTAAAGATAACAGCAAGTATTTGGCTGAGGAGAAGAAAGCGTTTTACTATTATATGAAGGACGTCCTGGATGAGAAGAATATAAAGCTTAAGGATGTGTATTCATTCGCAGGTGTAACGGAATCCTATGGCAGCAAGATTGTTACCATGGAGAAACACACCAAGGACAGAGATCTGATCATCAGACTTTGTCTAGCTGGGCACTTTAACTGGGATGAAACAAACAGGGCGCTGAAACTGTACGGCCTAAGTGAACTTTATGCAAAGGATCCAAGAGATGCGTGTATTATAGTTGCCATCAACAACCGCATTTTTGACATGTACGAAATAGATGAGATGCTGACTAAGCAATGACTCAAGAAACTTTCAACAGAAGAATAAAACGATTGTGATTTTCCCCACCATTTTGGTGGGGATTTTTCTTTGCCCAAATTGATATTCTTACTATAGGAATCCGAAACGAGCTTACGCAGCGTAAACAAAAAGTAATTTGATAAGGGAAAATACAGTACTTACCATAAAAATAGGAGATTGTTTTAATGTGGGCACGAATGAGTTTAGGACAGTATATTTCAACAAGAAGAAAACATATGCGGCTTACGCAGGAGGAACTAGCAGATAAGGTTGGTGTTTCCAAATCCGCTATAGCCAAGTGGGAGACTGACGGAGGGCTGCCTGATCGGGATAATCTTCGAAGGATAGCGGAAGTAATGGAGGTCTCTGTGGATGAGCTTCATAGAATCATTGAACGAACGAATATGAAAAATGTGGATTATAACGTAAACATTACTCCGGAAGTGATTGCGGCTCTTGAGTCATACGGCTACAAGTTAATCAGACCGGGAGAAAAGGAAGAGAGGTAATATTATGTCTTTTTGTACGAATTGTGGAAAAGAAATACCGGAGGGAACAAAGTTCTGCCCTAATTGCGGAACACAGGTTGGAAGTGGCGCGACACCGGATAAAGCTAACGAAATTCAAAATGTTCAGCAGCAGAACGTGGCACCGGTAGGATATCAGCCTGATATGAATAATGTACAGCCACCGGTTCAGGAACCACAGAAATCCGGCTTGGATAAGTTTGGGAAATTCTTTGGAATCATTCTCCTGGTTCTTGCAGTGTTAGACTTTAGCACAGATCCCGCTATTGTAACCATTATTCTTTCAGTGGGAATTATCGCGGGAGCTATCTTTTGTCTTAATAAGAAGTACAAACTCAAGGGATTTACTATCATTGCGCTTATACTTGCAGCAATCTGCCTGTTTGCCGGAGTTGGCCAGGCAAAGAAGTATGGACCGTTTGCAATGCCATATGAAGAGACTGCTTCAAATTCTACAACGAAAGAGATGCCAGTAGTAGAAGAAAGCCCGGCAGACATTGTAGAAGAAAAGACAGAAACAAAAGAAGAGACTGCACCTGTGAACGAAGACAGGGCAGTACCAACAGAAAAAGCAGAAGACACTACTGAAGCAAAACAAGAAGAGCCATCCAAGGCAGAGGAGCAGCCTCAAGCGGCAGAAGAGCCACAGGAAAAAGAGCAGACAGGCGGTGTTGATCCTGATCTGAAAGCCTTTCTTGATAGTTACGAAGAATTTGTAAATCAGTATGTTGAGTTTATGAAGAAGTATAACTCTGATCCTAACAATATGATCTCTATGTTGGGTGAATATGGAGAAATGATGCAGAAGTATGCTGATTTCGCAGATAAGATAGATAAGTACGACTCGGATAACATGTCTACTGAGGACTACAAATATTATATCGAGGTTACTACAAGGTGTACTCAGAAGATGCTGGAAGTATATTGATAAAAAAGCTCCCTAACTCAAAAATGAGTTGGGGAGCAAAACACTTGATGACTGATGTAGTCTTCTCGATATCAAGACATTTCTTCTTCAAAGAATCTATCAAGATCCCTTGCACCGTAAGGGATACGAACGATTTCTATACGCTCATGAACTTCATCTACAAGGTAGAGAATGGCGTAATTGTCAACATTCAAGCGACGCATACCAAGGCTTGCCCAGGGTTCATAAGGAACGGCGGGATTCTTTTTGGGAAATTTATAAAGCTTTTTAACTGCTCCGCGGATTCGGTTCACCTGAGCTTCTGCATTATCTCTTGATCCAATGTCATATGCGATATACATGAATATATTACGAAGATCGTTCATGGCTTCATCAGAGTAGCTGACTGAATAGTTGCTCATATACCAAATTCCTCGGCGAGCATGTGGTCAACATCTTCAACAGAATGAGTGCGACCATTCTTGATAGAGTCCACGCCTTTTTGAAGCGCTGCATCAAACTCAGCCTTTGAGATGCCTTGAGCTGAAAAGTGGTTTATGTCCGGAAGCTTTGACTGGAAAGGCATTCCTTTAACAAGCACAATCTGGCTGTAAAGCATCTTTATAGCTTCAGAAGGAGAAATTCCAAGTTGCGCAAGAATTCCTTCAGCGTTTTCTTTGAGATTTTTATCAATTCGAGCGTAAACTGGGGCTGTATTTGCCATATAGTCACGCTCCTTTCTTTTTTGATAATAAAAGCATAGCACATCTCGCTTGCACATGCAAGCGAACGCAAGCAGATTGCCGAAATAATAATAGCAATGTTTATGAAAAAGAATCTTGTTCGCTGGCTAAATATTTGACGAAAAAAATTGTTATTTTCTATTCACAGTAAACAGTATAAACATAAATAGAGGAACAAAATGAAATAGTATTAAATGATGCTAATATATAGTTAATTGTTAATTATTGACAGCGTAGTTTTTGCTATAATAAATAGGTTCACTCCACCACGCAAACACCCACACCACACCCTATCCGGAGATAAGCGATGAGAATAGGCATTGTATCAGATACACATGGGCTTCTTAGGAAAAAAGTAATAGAAGGACTTAAGGGCGTTGATCACATAATTCATGCCGGAGATATAGATAAGAAGGAAGTGCTGGATGAGCTGGAGAAGATTGCGCCGGTGACGGCAGTCAGAGGTAATGCGGACAAGGAATGGGCGGAGTACCTTCCTGAGAAAGCGATTCTTGAATTTGAAGCTAACCGGATATTCGTCATCCACAACAAGGGAAAGATAGCAGCCCAGATATCCGCCTTCCCCATCATAATCTATGGCCACACCCACAAATACTCCCTGGTCGAGAAAGACGGCCAAACCTGGTTCAACCCGGGTTGCTGTGGGAAAAGAAAACCGGACCAGGAAGTGTCATTTGCAATCCTTGAAATCCGAGGCAGGGGTGATTTTAATTTTGAAAAGAAGATTGTACAAACTGAAGGCAGCACAAGCTCTCTTCCCAAGAATATAGATTCAATCATAGCAAAGACCATGAAGCTTGCTGCCAGGGGAGCTTCTTACGAAGAGATTGCAGCCAAGCTGAAAATGCCTGAAGAACTTTCTGAGCAGATATGCAGGATGTACTTTACCCATCCGGGGATAGATGTCGCCGGGATTCTTCAGCGAATTAGCTGACAGAACCACCAAGAGGACAAGCTGACAGAAACAACAGAACCACCAAGAGGACAATCACATGAGCGAAATATGGGAAATACTACATCAACCTGACACGGTTGTGTTTTTTGATATCGATGGGACGCTGACAAGCTATAACTACGGCAGGCATCACGCTCATCATGAGCTGGACGGAACGCCACAGTTTCGGGATGTAAATATCTATGCCGACTGCAAAAGGCTGAAGCCCCTCTATGACTATATCAGCGGCCATGACGTGGACAGGCTGTTTTGCATTTCCAGGGAGCCCCACGGGCATGAGGTCTGGAAGTCAGAGATGGTTGAGAGGCTTTATGGCATTCCGGCCTCCCACTGCTTCTACACTCTGGAGGCCAAAGAAAAGCCCCGAATTGTCATGGACAAGGTAAAAGAGCTGTTCCCGGACATTTCACCGGAATCAGTAGTACTCATGGACGACAACGACGATACCCTGGGAATGTACATGGCCCAGACGCCCTTTTGCACTGCCCACCCCATGATATTCATGGAACACCTTTAAAAAAGAGCACGAACATGAGGATAGGTAACAATAGATGATAGGACTGGGAACGATAATCAACGTGATATGCATCATTGCAGGTGGCCTCTTGGGGCGCTTTGTGGGGAATCTCTTTTCTGAAGAGCAGCAGGATTCCATCACCAAGACCTGTGGTATAAGCGTTCTGTTCATTGCCATAGCAGGTGCCATGCAGGGGATGCTCTCGATAGATGGTGGGGACCTTGTAAGTGGCAAGTCAATGCTTGTGGTTCTGACCCTTGCCATCGGAACCCTGATAGGAGAGATCCTGAAGATAGAAAAGGGCTTTGAGAGATTTGGAGAATGGCTCAAGGTCAAGACCGGTAACAGCGGAGACAAGATGTTCGTGGACGCCTTCGTCACTGCATCGCTCACGGTCTGCATCGGAGCGATGGCGATCGTTGGAGCAATACAGGACGGAGTCCTGGGGGACTATTCCACCCTGGCTGTTAAATCCGTGCTGGACCTGATCATCATCGCTGTGATGACATCCACAATGGGAAAGGGCTGTGTCTTCTCGGCGATTCCCATATTTCTTTTTGAAGGCTCAATAACACTGATCGCCAAGCTGATCTCACCCCTGATGACAGATACGGCAGTCAGCTTCCTGTCATTAGTGGGCTCGATACTTATATTCTGCGTAGGTATCAATCTGGTGTGGGGCAAGAAACTTAAGGTTGCAAATATGCTCCCGGCGGTAGTTCTGGCGGTGCTTGCAGCTTACATCCCCTACAACCTATGATTCCCTACAACTCATGCTTCATTGACCAGTTTCCCTGTCATGTGTTCAGGTGTCAGCTCAAGGCACTGAACCCGAGGCAGGGCATTTTTAATCTC
This sequence comes from Butyrivibrio sp. UBA3740, assembly GCA_002372465.1. Taxonomy (GTDB): domain Bacteria; phylum Bacillota; class Clostridia; order Lachnospirales; family Lachnospiraceae; genus Butyrivibrio. Next base: position 12,701 of record DFGW01000110.1, on the reverse strand, counting down.
TTTTTCCAGGTATTCCTCGTCATCGGTGAACTTGCGGCAAAGGTGGGTACAGATCTCTTTTGCCTTCTCAGGATCCTCCACCAGCTTCATGCGGCCGAAGATGATGACGCTGTTGATGTTGAGCGCCCACTCGCCTTCCTTGCGATAGCCCTCGTCATAGACGCAGTAGCTGACCTTGTCGCAGGTCCTGATGGAATCGAGCTTGTGGCCCTCCTTGGCGCCGTGGAAGTAGAGCTTGCCATCCTCCTCACAGTACCAGTGGTCCATGGGCATGCCATAGGGATAGCCCTCCTCCCCAAGAACTGACAGAACGCCTCTTGGCTCATTCTTCAAGATTTCTATGCACTTTTCCTCAGATATCTGCTGGGCGAATCTTCTCATTTTTCTGAACATATCTTTACCTCACTTTTCTCACTTGGCCAACAGTTTCAGGCCGATGATTCCAACTAGTATTATTATAATGCAGATTGCCTGTGGAGTCGTAACCTTCATAACAAGGAAGAATACGAAGGGGAATGAGTTTCATCTCTACAGACTCTACAGCGCTTATGAGGGCTCGAGGCTGAGTACCACAGGCGGGATTTTTTCTGACATGGAGAAGGCCGGAGAGAATCAGAAGGAACTGGAAGACAGTACTGCTCCCGGTATTCAATATGGCATTTCCAAGGTGACTGTTAACACCTTTAAAGGGCGCGAAGGTAACACTGTCTATGAGTGGAAAGAAATGTCGCAGATCCGGAAAGCTATTTCTTTTTTACCAGATCGGAGTGTCTTGAGAAACTTGGCAAGCTATTCATGGGCGCAAACCATGATAACACGGGCGAATTCAGGACTTTTGAGATTGACAGATGATCCCCCTCTCCTTATAACAACGTGCGAGAAAACCCCTTCCGACATAGTCGGTTGTGGGATGAATCGTACTAGCTTTTCTTTTTGTATTTCCCCGTCTTAATGTATTTGAGTTTGTGTTCTTCTGTGCGTTGATTTTCAATGTATTTCTTAACGGTATCAAGCGAAACACTTCCGGTAGTGGCACAAAAGTAACTTGCGCTCCAGAAGGGTGAATCTCCCCCAAGGGATTTCTCTACGTGCCTTCATCTAAGTAGATAAAATATATGCCTTTGATGACAAAATTGTGATAACATTGTTTTATATTGATGATAAAAGAACATTAGAATTTGACTATTTAGATGAGGTTATTTCAAATCGTAAATTGATCGATGAACTTCTAAATGGTGAAAATTTCTATGAAATGGATATGGAATCGCCAGAAATTGCGAATACCATGCTGAAAAGCATGCTTGGAGATGACCAAGATTTTTTCGCATAAAGGGTTCGTCAACTTCGCGGTCGTGTCCACTCTTATAATCTACATGGTTGATCGATTTTTTTAAAGTTGAGTCATATTTTGGGCCATACTTTTGAAATGATCGTTCAATTTTTGGCGTATGTTTCATCTATTCTACAGGATAGAGAGGAATTATTGAATTATATGGAAGTTACAGAAAAGCAGTGGGCAGCATTTTTTCATGAGATCAATCCGGGCTTTTTCAACCCGGAGCATGATGAAAGAATGCAGAAGGACAAAACTTCATCCGAGATGTGTCTCGATCTGCGGAAGTTTGATGAAAACTGCTATGAGAAGAAATTTCCTGAAAATATAACATTCGGATGTTTGAACAAAGATCTCGATGAGCTGTTAGCGGTAGTGGAAAAGGTGATGCCGACCTGGGTCCCGCTTTTTGACGGGCGTACAAAGGTATATTGCGGTTTCGTGGATGGGAAGATTGTCAGCTTTTGCATGGTTGAGGATTTGGGAGAGCATATATTAGCCGGAGAGAGGGTAAAAATCGGTAGCCCGGGATGTGCCGGAACGTTACCGGAATACCGTAATCGCGGAATTGGAATGGTCATGCTCCGTAATGTGACGAAAATCCTCAGGGATGCGATGTATGACTATAGTTATGTCCATCATACTTATGAGACCGAATGGCTAAAAAAACTCGGATACGAGGTTGTTCTGCGTTGGGACGACAGAGGCTTCATCTGGTCTTAAAGTGAGCGCAAATATTGACAATACAGTTGTTTGAGGACATCGTTTAGAGGATTGGAATTGATGAGGTTAAATAGGAGGCTTTTGTATGAAAAATAGGTTTATCGCGCTTTTTCTTACAGCGTTCATGATGATCGCTGTGTTGTCAGGATGCCAAAATGCATCTTCAGGCAAATCGGACACTTCTGCTGATTCTTCGGATAAGGTTGAGATCAATATATATCACTGTACATTTAACATAGCTTCGGCCGATAGCGCAGAAGTTCAGGTAATCGAAGATGCGATCAATGACTATATTGCAGACAAGATCAACGTCAAAATAAAACTCACGGATTTGGGCCAGGGCGAATATGAAGACAAATGCAATCTTGCCATAGCAAACGGCGAAGCGAATCTTTTCTGGACTGCCAGCTGGATGGGCAGCGTGTCCACAGATAGTCTTGTATCAGGGAAGGCCGCATATGACTTAAGTGAATTACTTCAGGGAACAGATTTATATGATTCCATACCCGAAGCAGTATGGGAGTCTTCCCAATATAACGGAAAGGATTATTTTATTCCCTGCTATAAGGAGTCATCAGAAGGATATGATCTGGTTTATCCCACGGAAAAAGCCACAAAATACGGATGGGATCTGTCGCCTGTTAAGAAATTGGCGGACCTCGAACCCATGCTTGAGCAGATGAAACAGGATGGAGTGAAGTATCCGCTGCTTTTGCAGATGATGCCTTTCTTTAGTAAATTCTACCTTGACGATTATGAATTTATCCTGGGAAGTACGCTGATTGCTGTTGACCGTGATACCAATGAAGTGGTGGATTGTCTCACACTTCCCGAATACAGAGAATTTCTGAATCTCATGAGCAGGTGGGGAGAAAAGGGCTATATCAGTGCAGAAGAAGCCACAAAGACGGTACCGGAAAATGCGATCAATACCACTGACTGGGGCTTTGCAGCCTGGTGGGATGTGCCGGTCAATGAGGAAGCCTCAGCAACCTACGGGCAGGACTGTGACGTGATCCATATGACAAAGAATTATCTCAATTCCACGAGTACACTGGGCTCGTGCTTTGCAGTCTCCTCTGCAAGTACGGAGGAACAGGCAAAGGCTTGTGTGGATTTTTTGGGGTTGATGTATACGGACCAGGTATTGGCCGGATTATTCACCTTCGGTATTGAGGGAACTGATTATGATGTTGAGGACGGGGTTGTTGTCAAAAAAGGCGGACTCTATGATCACAGCTCCTGGGAATCAGGATCGATCGTGTCGATTCCTCTCGAGGTCGGTGACCCTGAAAACAAAGTGGAATTATATGAACAATTCAATAAAAACTCCGAGGAAGCACTTGCAAACGGGTTCCGGTTTGACTTTTCTCCCGTAGAAGCCGAGTGGTCAGCGTGCAACAGCCTCTTTGACCAATATGGCTATGTACTTGAGCAGGGGGGATGTCCCACAGCGGAAGTGGATGCCAGACTGGAAGAGTTCCGGTCAGAGCTTGATGCTGCCGGATACCAAAAGGTCCTTGCCGAAGTCGCAAAACAATATGAGGCATGGAAGGCTTCAAAATAAAAAATGAGGATCAGTCACAAGATTATGTCTAAAGGAAGGTATTCCAAGGGCGCTGATAATAAAGTGCTCGAAAAACTTTTTTTCAAACTGTTGCCGGTGCAGATCGTGCTCATCGGAATGGGCTCCATCAATTCCATCATAGACGGAACCATTGCCGGGCATTATATTGATGAGAGAACAGTGGGTGCTATCGGTCTGTTTTACGCGGTGATAACGATCATAGCAGCGATCAGTTCGATAATACTCAACGGCGGAGCAGTCATCAGCGGAAATCATATCGGACGCGGGGACATTAAAAAGGCCGGCGGCATCTTTTCACTCTGCATAGTTCTTGCCCTTATGCTTGGTGTGATAACCACGCTGGTATGTATCTGCTTTCCCGAACAGATTGCCCTTTTTTGCGGCGCGGATGATTCCTTAAAAGAAAGTGTTGCGCAGTATGCAAGGGGATATTGTATCGGATTTATCCCTATGTTTTTGGCAGAGCAGCTCTCGTATTTCCTTCAGGTTGAAAATCAGAACAGGAGAAGCTATGTCAGTGCTGTTGTCGCGTTTTTCTGTAACATATTCCTCAATCTTTTATTCGTTGAGGTGCTTAATCTGGGGATCATTGGGCTCGCATATGCCACCAGTGCCTGTAACTGGATATTTTTCCTGATATTGGCATCATACTATTTTTCAGATAAAGCACAGTTACAATTCAGTTTTATGAATATTCCCTGGGAAGAGACCATTGACCTGATCAAGATAGGAAGTCCCTCTGCTTTGGAGCAGTTCTATTTGGCTGTAAACAGCCTCACGATGAACAGGATCATACTGAAATACGGTGGAGAGCCGGCTCTTTCCGCAAGGGCTTCACTGGAAATGCTCGGGGGATTTTTCATTGCATCGCAAGTGGGGTGCGGTTCTGTCATTAAAACACTCTCCAGCGTCTATATCGGTGAGGAGGACAGGGATTCCATCAAGTATCTGATGAAGCTGGCACTTACGAAAGTCATGGCCCTGACGTTTGCGATCATGATCTTCATGATGCTGTTTTCCGGAACCATGGCGCATATATTCTTTCCGGACAAAACCTCTGACACCTACATCCTTGCCAGGCAGCTGTATATGATCTATGCGCTTGCCCTTCCTTTGATACTTGTGATTCAGATACAGTCCAATTATCTTCAGGCAACAAAAAACAACATTGCGGCTCATGTCTCATCTTTGGTGGATGGTTACTTTGCAACGGTTATCCCGGCGATTATCCTGGCTCCGGTGATCGGCATCCTTGGTGTATGGTGGGCGGATCCAATCGGAGGAGTGCTGACTGCACTGGTTTATCCTGTCTATGCCATCATTTTTTGGAAACATATTCCAAGGAGTAGCGATGAGTGGCTGTTATGGAGAGAGGATTTTGGGGTAAAAGAGGATGACCGGCTGTGTATTGAGATAACTGGCATGGAAGATGTAATAGGATCTTCTGCGAGAATACAGAACTTTGTGGAAGAGAGGGGATTTTCTCACAGGACAGCCTTTTTCTCTGCGCTGGCCTTGGAGGAGATGGCCGGCAATATTGTCAGCTACGGGTTTGGTGACAATCGTAAAAAGTATGATATGGATGTAAGGGTCGTCTCAACGAAGAACGGCGTATTGCTCAGGATCAAGGACAATTGCAAGGCCTTTAATCCCGTGGAAATGAATCAGATCTTTAATCCCGAGGATCCTTTCAAAAACATCGGGATACGTATGATATCAAAAATAGCAGATGAATTTTCGTATCAGAATACCTTCGGACTGAATGTTCTGACTATCATGATAAAATAGTCTTTAGGAGGGTAACAGGATGAGCTTCATGAAGAAACTTTGGAGATTCAGGGCACTCATCTTAATGGCGCTTCCCGGTTTTCTCATCCTTTTCTTTTTTGATTATATGGTTATGGGAGGTTTGGTACTGGCCTTTAAGGATTTTGATTACAGGCTGGGGATATTGAACAGTCCGTGGAGCGGACTTGATAATTTTAAGTTTCTGATCGCATCCAGATCCACATTTTTTACCATTACACGTAATACACTTATGTATTACGTGATATTTACGGTTACGGGAATGATCCTGGAGATCAGTCTGGCCATAGCGATGGATCAGCTGGTCTTTAAAAGGGTCGGGAAAGTGATGCAGAGCATATTTGTGATCCCGGTATTTATATCATTTACCGCTGTGCAGTTCATTGTTTATGCGTTCTTAAGTCCTGATATGGGAATGATCAATCATCTGTTTGGCTTATCTGTGAGATGGTACCTGGAGGCAAAGTACTGGCCGGTGATTCTGACTATCGTAAAACTGTGGAGCAGTACCGGCTATGGAGCGGTGCTTTACATGTCAGTACTTGCGGGGATCGATCCCGGATTGTATGAAGCGGCACAAATGGATGGGGCGGGGAAGTGGCAGCAGATATGGCACATCACCCTTCCCTTACTGAAGCCCATGGTTACCATAATGCTCCTTTTATCTGTCGGAGGAATCATGCACTCTGATACGGGGTTGTTTTATCAGGTGACAAGGAACAGCGGATCGCTATATAATGCTACGCAGGTTCTGGATTCGTATATTTTAAACGCCGTTTTCCATAACGCTGATTTCGGATTTACTGCGGCGGCATCGTTTTTCCAATCGGTTGTCGGAGCCATTCTGATCCTACTCGCCAACGCGGCGGTGCGCAGGATCAATCCTGATGATTCTTTGTTTTAGGGGGTGGCGGAATCGATGCAAAAGAAAAGAACTGACATAAAATACCATACACGAAATAAAAAGATAACAACCGGGGAGCTGGTTCTTTTTTTGATGTTGCTGCTATTGACGATTGCCGTAGCAATTCCAGTCCTGTTTGTCTTTATAGCTGCATTTACTGATGAGACTGTCCTTGCAAATGAAGGATACAGACTATTCCCTTCCGCTTTGTCGCTGAATGGTTTTCGTGTGGTTTTAAAATATGAGAAGCAGCTATTTGTATCCTATGGAGTAACCATATTTGTCACAGCTGCAGGAACCCTATTCGGAATACTTGTTATGAGCATGTATGGATATGTCCTGATCAGGAAGGACTTTCCCTTAAGGAAGTTTCTGACGGTATTTCTCATGATTCCCATGCTTTTCAGCGGCGGACAACTATCAATGTATATCGTATACACATCTCTTTACCATATGAAGGATAATATTCTGCTATTGATATTGCCGCAAAGTGTGCAGACCATCTATGTCATTATCATAAGGACCTATATCGCAAGCAGTGTGCCGGGGGAGTTAATGGACTCTGCCAGAATTGACGGAGCCGGAGAGTATACCATTTTTTTCAGAATTGTATTTCCGCTTATGAAGCCGGCATTGGCATCTGTTGGATTTATGATGGCAACCATGTACTGGAATGATTGGCAGAACGCTCTTCTTTTTATGGATAGTAATAAAAAGAAGCCTTTGCAGCTTCTTCTGATCAATATACAAAGGAGTATAGAAACACTTTTATCAAACAGAAATATCCCTTCCACCGCACTTGCAGCCATGCAGGGAAGGGTTCCGCAGTACTCCGCGACAATGGCGACCGTCGTGGTAGTCATTCTCCCGGTTATGATCGCATATCCCTTTTTTCAGAAGTATTTTATTAAGGGACTTACGATTGGTTCCGTTAAGTACTGATCTCTGTTATTTATATCTCTTTTGCTACAAATAGTGTTCCTACTTTTTCTTTTCTATTATGTCGTAAAGTTTCTCGGGATTTTTGTCTGTCTTGGGATTGCCATCGTAGAGTCCGTCTTATGTCTGAGAAGATAATAAGCTTGCAGGCATTACAGAAGACTGCCACCACAGCAGATAACATGTCATTATCGGAAAAGAAGTGTTTGCTAGAAAATGAGTCTCTGAGTAATTGTGTATAATTATAGTTTTACGATATGAAATGGGTACGTATACACCATTGCTATTTGGAGAATCGAGACATGTTGAGACGGTAGTACTGCTGATTAGAACAGAAACAATATGGAGGGAAAGCGATGATAAAGATTTACGGAATGCCTACATGCCCGTACTGTGACTACATCCATGAGCAGATTGCCGGACGTGAGAGTGAATTTGAGTATATAAACATTGGTGAGAATATCAGGAACATGGGAGCATTTATCAGGCTTCGTGATACCAATCCGGCCTTTGATCATTCCAAGGAAATCGGCGACGTTGGTATACCTGCTTTTGTCCTTGAAGATGGAAGTATCACACTGGATCCGGCAGACGTAGGACTGATCGAATACGGTACGCCTAATGCCTGCTCTATAGACGACCACAAAAGTGGAAGAAAAGGTTGCTAAGGGAGCCTGATGAATACAATTCGTGAAGATGTTGCCAAATACATTAAGAAGAAATATAAAGCTACCCCGGAGAATCTCTGGAGAATCTACCCGGACTACGCTGTTTTCAGGCATGATGATAATCGGAAATGGTTTGCTATCATTATGGACGTAGAGGCTGATAAGCTAGGACTACCGGGAAAAGAGCGCGTTGATATCATCGACGTGAAGATCGATGATCTGATGCTCAGGGACATTCTGTTACAGCAGGAGGGATATCTTCCCGCCTATCACATGAACAAGCAAAACTGGATAACCATAATGCTTGATGGAAGAGTGGACTTGGATCAGGTCTGTAGGATGATTGATGCAAGTTTTCTGGATACTGCGTCCAAGAAGAAAAAAGACAAGTTCAGGCAGCCCAAGGAATGGATAGTTCCTGCCAATCCCAAGTATTACGATATTGAGGCGGCTTTTGATGCTTCTGATGAGATTGACTGGAAACAGGGAGCAGGCATCATCAAGGGTGACACGGTATTCATGTATGTGGGAGCTCCGGTATCTGCGATTCTCTATAAGTGCAAGGTTACAGCCGTGGATATCCCTTATGACTACGAGGACAAGAACCTTAAGATAACCGCGCTGATGAAGATCAAGCTTTTGAAGCGCTATAAGCGTGATGATTTCACTTTTGAGAGACTTAAGTCAGAATATGGAATCTATGCAGTGCGAGGACCGAGAGGCATTCCCAACAGCCTTAGCACTGCACTCAGGTAAGTGATACCAAACAGGAGGTCCTAAATGAGACTGTTCATAGCGATATGTTTTGATGAGGATATGCTGGATTCACTTGTGGAGCTACAGGATGATCTGAGAAGGAGCGGCGTTAAAGGCAGCTACACTCCTCGTGAGAATCTGCACATGACGCTGGCTTTTATCGGCGAGAACGACGATCCGGAGCAGATCCTGGAAGTGATGAAGAGCGTTCCGCTTAGGTCATTTTCGGTTAAACTCAGCGGATATGGGCCTTTCAGGGATATGTTTTTTGCCAACCTGGAAGAAAACGAGAATCTTCGGGACTACGTTAAGAGGCTGAGGAAAGCTCTTGTTGACGAAGAGATTTCTTTTGACCGGAAGAAATTCCTTCCCCATGTGACGCTGGTCAGGAGAGCTGAGTGCAGTAAGGGAAAAGCTCTTTTACCGGAGCCTGGCGAAAGCGAGCCCATGCGGGTAAACGGTATATCCCTGATGAAGTCTGAGCTGGGAAGGCACGGAATGATCTACACAGAGATCGGGTATGTCAGGGCGTTTTGATACGATACATTTAAGGGGGACCAATTGGAATTAACCGGGATAACAGTGCAAAATAGAGACTTTTTTAAGCATCTTGCACCTATTGAGCTTCTTAAAAGAGCAGGTACATTCGGATATTACGGGATAGGCGCTGCAGAAGGAAAGCGGCCTGAACTTGTGGGCACGGGAACAGTTCTTTTCTGCATTCGCAAGGACTCGCTGCAGGAGAGCTATGCAACAATCGAATGGATCTATGTCAGAGAGGATCTGCGCAGACAGGGAATTGGCCTTGCTCTTCTTTCAAAGATGGAGAGCGGGATTGCAAGTAAGGGCCCTGAAAGCATCTGCATAGATCTTCCGACGCAGGGGCATGAAGAGTTAAAAGAGCTACTCAGAAAAGCCGGATACCACTCCGCATTCATGGAAGTTCCTTTTTATGAATTGTCTGTAAAGGCGGTCGCCGGAGCCATGTCCAATATCCCCGATCCTGATAAGATCGAGAATATGTATCCTCTGATGGATGTTAGCCTGTCTGACATAAAGAAAAGCAGTAACAGTATAGCCCAGGACAGATATGTAGAGGATCTGGGGTTTATTGCTTCGCAGCCGAAGGACTATTTTGAACAGGAACTGTCCTATGTTCACGAAGATAAGGGCGAAGCGGATGGATGGATCCTGGTACACGATGAAGGGAATAAAGTTTTTTCAATCACTTCCTTTGAGGGGACGAGGGATTGCAGAATAGGGACTATGAACGAGCTCTTTTCAGGTTGTGTTGCTACTACGATCTATAAGTATGGAAAAGAGCCTGTCTTTCATATTCCAATCAGGAGCGAGGAGGAACTGGATTATCTGGCAAGCTTTGTAAGGGAGGGTCAGCAGCGTATTGTTGAACGTTTTGTGAAACCGCTTAAAATCTAACCGATCGGAGGAATTGCTGATGCCGAAAGAAGAATCGTTATACAAAGAGAAACCTAAGTTTGAGTTTCAGACAAAAACGCAAGAGGATCTGACTGAAAATCAGAACTTGAATGTTGTGCAGAATCAGATTACAGGCAATGTGCAGACAGCGACCAATCAGGCCTCTGTGATTCCGGTGATCGAAGCGGATCAGTTTGCCCAGGTGCCTGAGCAGGAAGTGCCTCAGGTATCTGTGGACTTTAGTGTGAAGGGTAACATCATTTTAGATGATGACAGCAGCAGGATGCGTTCTCTGAAGAACTCAGTGGCGTCCTTTTACAGCCTGCAGGAAATTCTCAACAGACGCGGTGAAAAGAACCTTGAGAGAGAAAAGAACCTGGATGACCTTATGAAGCAGGCGGAAGATATCATTTCCAAATGCAAATGGTATTGTTTTTTCCGTCACCCCTTCACGACAAAGGGAATAAATCGAAAAGAAGAAGTAAAAAGACTTCAGGCAGAAATGCATCAGCAGCGGGAACAGCTCAGGCAGGAGAAAGAAAGACTTAAGACCATGACCGAGAAGCCCCGTGAGCGTGAAGAACTTCAGGAAGGACAATCAGCTGCTCTTTCCGATCTTGCTGCAGAATATACAACACTTTCCGAAGAGCTGAAGAACTCCAAGAAGGGTGGATTTTTTGGAGGCTTTCGATCAAACTCGCCTGAATTTGATCGCGTGATACGTGGGATAGAAGAGGCCAATCGCTTTTTTGCTGGCGCAGAACCTGCTTCGTTAGCAGCTTTGAGAGAACAGGGGGGACGTTTCATCGATGCCTTGAAGCAGGGGATTGATGCGGTAAATGCCTATCTGAACAAGAAAGGCGGTTCAAGCACTAACGGAGCAGTACGAAAAAGACTCGTGGAAAAAGCCAAGCAGTTGCTTGAAGCTGATTTGTCCAAACTGCGTACAGGTTTGGAGCATTTTGATGCGCCAGGGATGACTGTTCCCAAGGGGTTTTCCTGGGGCATTCTGGTCCGCAGCAGGGTAATCCGCAGCGATGTGAATCTGGATAGCCTGAAGCAATACGGCGGAGCTTTATCAAGGCTATACGAATTTACACCAAAGGAAGATGCCTATGGGGGCGGATTGTTCAAAAAGGATGAACTGGTTCATTTGGATAAAGCTTCTGATATATTCCCTGAAGGTAGAGATCAAGCGCTACGAGCCTTAGAAGCAGACGGATATATTCTTCCTGAAAAGATGAAAAAACAGATAATGGAATCTAAGGATGCAAACTTTAGCGCTGTTGAGGACAGGGGCCAACTGCTTAGTCTCGTGAAGCAATATGTTGCCTATTTCACCGGTAAGAAGGGCCAAGAGCTGTTACAGGCGCAAGATCTGGGGATGCAGGAAAAACAGCAGCCCGGAGGTGAAAGTGGGATTAATTTGTCCGACCGTGATGTGGCTACTTATCGCCTGGCTACGCTCTTTGGGCAGAACAAGCTGATTGCTCGAAGTGAGAAGGTGGTTCTGCAGGGAAAGGACGGCGAGATCCATGGACATATGATGGACAAGGTTACCGGGCAGACGGGAGCAGAGGTCATAGCCGATGTTATTGAAAATAAAGTGGCTGCAGGTAAAGAAGCGACCTTCCGGGAAAAAGACATCAAGGAACGCCTTACAGGAGGATTTATTAAGGACCTTAATAACCTTATGCTGCTTGACTATATCTGCGGACAGACAGACAGGCACATTGGGAATTTTATCGTAAAAACCGATGAAAACGGGAAACTTACTTCGCTTGTGGGAATCGATAATAATCTTTCTTTTCCTGCTGACGGAGCCACCGAATTTGATTCCGCAAATCTTTCTGAACTTGTAAATGAAAAAGGGGAACTGCTTGTTTCTCATATTGATGCTGAATTTGGAGCAACTATCCTGGCCATGCGGCCGGAAATGGTTCGGCAGGCTTTATGTGACCTTCTCACAGAAGATGAGATCAATCAGACGCTTTACAGGCTTCAAAAACTCCAGATGGCCATAAAAAATGAAATTGATAAGGGCAATACTTCGCTGTTATTATCAAAGGATTCCGAGTGGCTGGATAAAGCAGATGACCTTAAGTGTTTGAAGGAAAATGAAAAAACAACCTATTTTGGGGGACTCCTTAACGATTCATTATGTGTTGGAGATAGGGAGTATGAGAATAAACTTTACAATAAAAAAGGTGAAGAATGGATGCTCAAGCACCAGAATATGAATACGCAGGACTTTATGAAGGAACTGGAGAAAATGGTGGCAAACAGTATTGAGCGATCCTATTTCAAAGAATTGAACTTTTTAAAAGAAAAAGACGGACAGCCTTTGGATATAAAAGGCATTTTCTTTGATCATAAAGGTCTTTCGCCAATTCAAATTGAACAATGTAATAATATTATTAAGGCCGTTGGGCTTGAATGCGAGCGATAACACATTTGATAAATATCGTGCGATTACATTTAAATGAAATGTTTGACGACAAAGAGCGGTAATGGTAGTATTTAATTAATTAAAGGTGCTACCGGTAG
>DFGW01000208.1 GCA_002372465.1 Butyrivibrio sp. UBA3740 | reverse complement strand
GAGCTTCTTGATTTCTTCAATAACTCCTGTACACTCCTTTGGATCCCCGGGACCGTTGGAAAGCATGATTCCGTCGGGATTGCTTCCAAGGATCTCCTCAGCTGTGGTGTTGTATGGATAAACCGTAACATCGCACCCTCTTGCTGCCAATGAATCGGCGATATTCTTCTTGGCTCCCACATCAAGAAGGGCCACCTTAAGTCCCTTGCCGTTTAGTTCTCTGACAATTGAAGGCCTCTTTTCTCTCTTGCCCGGGCCCCCGTCCCTGCTGTAGGAAGCACTTCCGGAAATCGGTCCATTCTCTGCAAGATCAGAAACACCCTTGACCTCATATTTTTCCTTGCAGGAAACCTTGCTGACAACGTCACCGGTTGTGTAGGCGGAAAGCCTTCCCTTAACATCCTCATATCGGAGGTTTTCATTAGTGGTGATAATGCCGTTCATGGTTCCCTTTTCCCTGAGGATTCTTACAAGCTTTCTTGTATCAATTCCCTCAATACCGGGAGTCTCATATTTCTCCAAAAACTCCTGCAGCGACATATCACATCTGAAGTTTGACGGAACCCTTGCCAGCTCCCTGACAATAACAGCATCCGGCCAAATCCTCTCCGACTCCATGTCCTCCAGGCATACACCATAATTTCCAATGAGCGGATATGTCATGCAAACAGCCTGTCCGGCATAGGACGGATCAGTAAACACCTCCGTATAGCCTGCCATGGAAGTGTTAAACACGATTTCGCTGACAACTTCCTTGTCATAGCCTATGTGTTTTCCTTCAAACCTCGTTCCATCCTCTAGTATCAAGAATGCTTTCATCTAAAACCTCCAATAAAACTAAATATATCCAGTTCCTCCCCAAGGCCTGACGCCTTGGGAAGTGCATATTACTTAAAGTACTTAACTCCGGACTCGAAGATCTTAAGATCCTGCTCTCCGAAGATGTTGACTGCAACTCCGTCGCCGCGACGCTCTGAGTGAGCCATCTTACCAAGGCAGCGTCCATCAGGTGAAAGGATACCTTCTACGGCGCGGTAGGATCCGTTGATGTTCCACTCATCGTCCATGGTTACATTTCCATCAAGGTCGCAGTACTGGGTCGCGATCTGGCCATTGGCAAAAAGCTGATCAAGAACTGCATCAGGCGCAACAAATCTTCCTTCACCATGGGATGCAGGGTTTGCGTAAACTCCACCAAGCTCTGCTCCTGTGAGCCATGGTGAATTGTTGGAAACAACCTTAATATAAGCCATCTTGGAGATGTGGCGCCCGATGGTGTTAAAGGTCAGTGTAGGTGAGTCTGAAGTCTGGCCTGTTACTTTGCCGTTTGGTACAAGACCAAGCTTTATCATGGCCTGGAAGCCGTTACAGATTCCAAGGCACAGTCCGTCTCTGTTATTAAGGAGTGCTTCAACTGCCTCCTTGATTTCCTCATTCTGGAAGGCTGTAGCAAAGAACTTGGCACTTCCGTCAGGCTCATCACCTGCAGAGAATCCGCCGGGGAACATGATAATCTGTGCACCACTGATTGCCTTCTTAAACTCAGCAACCGACTCCACAATGTCCTTCTCATCCCTGTTTCTGAATACTCTTATATCAACGTCTGCTCCTGCTCTCTGGAAAGCCTGCGCACTGTCATACTCACAGTTGCTGCCTGGGAATACAGGAATGAATACTGTGGGCTTTGCCACCTTGTTCTTGCATACATAGATGCTGTCAGCCTTGAACAGATCTGACTTTACAGGTGTCTTATCTTCTGCCACGGTTGAAGGGAATACCTTCTCAAGCTTACTCTTCCAGGACAAAAGAGCTTCATCCATGGTGATGGTTGCTCCTGAAACCTCAAATGCAGCCTTGTCTGTAACTTCACCGATAAGTCTTGCTCCCTGAATCTTAAGGGCATCTGAAAGAGCATCAGCAGGAACCTCTGCAATGATATCTGCGATGTCATTTTTAAAGAGGTCTCTTGCAGCTACTCTGTCATCAATCTTAACTCCAAGGCCGTTACCGAAGGCCATCTTGCTGACTGCAGCTGCGATTCCGTAGGAATCCTCTGCGTAGGCGGAGACAATCTTACCTGCTGCCATAAGCTCTTTTACCTGTCCGTAAAGCTCCATAACCTTCTGGTAATCAGGAAGGTCAAATTCATCTCTTGCAATCTTGAACTGAAGTAGCTTGTTACCGGCGCTCTTAAGCTCAGGTGTGATAACATCTGAAAGCTTTGCCACATCCACTGCGAAGGAAACCAGTGTAGGTGGAACGTTTATCTCATTGAAGGATCCTGACATGGAGTCTTTACCGCCGATTGAAGCGATACCGAACTTCATCTGAGCCTCATAGGCACCAAGAAGTGCTGTGAAAGGCTGGCTCCAGCGCTGTGGATCCTCT
Organism: Butyrivibrio sp. UBA3740; assembly: GCA_002372465.1. Taxonomy (GTDB): domain Bacteria; phylum Bacillota; class Clostridia; order Lachnospirales; family Lachnospiraceae; genus Butyrivibrio. The sequence continues at coordinate 2,033 of DFGW01000208.1, read as the reverse complement.
GTCATTCTCTTGAAGTACTCCTGGAAGGTGAAGTGGAGGTTTCTGTAATCACCGCCGCTTGCAACAATCCTTGCAACGGACTCAGTCACAGCATAAGCTGCGCCATGGTATGGGCTCCAGCTGGAAAGGAATGGATCAAAGCCGTAGCTCATCATGGTTACTGTATCTGTCTTTCCTGCAAGAACAGGGAGCTTAGCGATCATGGTCTGGGTCTCTGTAAGCTGATACTTTCCGCCGTAAGGCATGAGAACTGAACCGGCGCCGATGGAGGAGTCGAACATCTCAACGAGACCTTTTTGTGAACATACATTAAGGTCCTTCATCTCTTCTATCCATGCGTTCTTAACATCCCCTGCTTCAAGGGCCTTTTTAGCGCCTTCGCAGGCTGTCTTATCTAAATAATTATCCTTCTTTGAAGGAATCTCTACCTTAACTGTAGTCTCCTGGTGAGCTCCGTTGGTATCAAGGAAAGCTCTTTTGATGTTGACGATCTTCTTGCCTCTCCAGTTGAGGACAAGTCTTGGATCCTCAGTAACTACCGCAACCTTAACAGCCTCAAGGTTCTCCTCATCTGCATAGGAAAGGAACTTGTCAACATCCTTTGGTGCTACTACAACTGCCATTCTCTCCTGGGATTCGGAGATGGCAAGCTCTGTTCCGTCAAGACCCGCGTACTTTTTGGGTACAAGGTCAAGGTTGATATCAAGGCCCGGTGCAAGCTCTCCGATGGCAACTGAAACTCCGCCGGCACCAAAGTCATTACACTTCTTGATAAGCTCGCTGACTTCAGGACGTCTGAAGAGTCTCTGAAGCTTACGTTCTGTAGGCGCATTACCCTTCTGAACCTCTGCTCCGCAGCTGGTCAGGGACTTGGAATCGTGAGCCTTTGATGAACCTGTTGCTCCACCGCAGCCATCACGTCCTGTCCTTCCGCCAAGGAGAATTATGATATCTCCGGGATCAGCGCTCTCTCTTATTACGTGCTCCTGGGGAGCAGCGCCCATAACAGCACCTATCTCCATACGTTTTGCAACGTATCCGGGATGGTATACCTCTTTTACATAGCCTGTGGCAAGACCAATCTGGTTACCGTAGGATGAGTAGCCTGCAGCAGCTCCGCGAACCAGCTTCTTTTGGGAGAGCTTGCCCTTCATGGTTTCAGCAACGGGAACTGTAGGATCTGCAGCTCCTGTCACACGCATAGCCTGATATACATAGCCTCTTCCTGAGAGCGGATCTCTGATCGCTCCGCCAAGGCAGGTGGCAGCACCACCGAAAGGCTCGATCTCTGTAGGATGGTTGTGGGTCTCGTTCTTGAAAAATACCAGCCAGTTCTCTGTGACCTTTCCTTTGCCGTAGTCAACCTCAACCGGAACCACAACTGTACAGGCGTTGTTCTCCTCAGACTCTTCCATGTCTGTGAGCTTGCCATCAGCTTTGAGCTTCTTCATACCCATAAGGGCTATATCCATAAGAGAGATGAACTTCTCTTTCTTCTTATCTTCTGTCTTGTAGAGGGAATCTCTGGCAGCAAGGTAATCCTTGTAGGCGCCTTCAATGGGCTGTCTGTAATCGCCATCTTCGAATTCCACGTCCTTAAGCTCTGTTCCGAAGGTGGTGTGACGGCAGTGATCAGACCAGTAGGTATCAAGAACCCTGATCTCAGTCATGGTAGGATCACGGTGCTCATCACCTGCAAAATATTCCTGGATCCACTTAAAGTCATTGAAGGTCATGGCAAGACCAAGAGACTCATAAAGCTCTCTAAGGCTCTTTTCATCCATGTCCGAAAAGCCCTCAAAGACCTTTACATCCTCAGGCTCGTCATAATGAACTGAAAGTGTCTCGGGCTTTTCGTCAGCTGCGATCCTGGAATCCACAGGGTTCATGGTGTAATTCTTGATCTTCTCAACTTCCTCATCGGTCACATTTCCGATAAGCATATAGGTTACGGCAGTCCTGATGATAGGCTGCTGATCACCTCTTATAAAGCGCACGCACTGCTCAGCAGAATCAGCTCTCTGGTCAAACTG
>DFGW01000027.1 GCA_002372465.1 Butyrivibrio sp. UBA3740 | reverse complement strand
ATCATCCCCCTGCCAGCAGTGCAGCGCAATCTGCGCCTTTTTAAGTTTCTCTATCGCCGCATCGGTATCAACACCAATTGCAGCATAGCTCTTTTTTGCGTTTTCGTAGCTCATCTGTAATCCTCCGTTTTCTTTATCGATAGGTCTTTATGTCAAAACTGTTATAGATACAATCTCTTGCCCCGGAAAGATCTTCAAATATTCCGGCGCTTATCATCTGTATCACAAGATTCCCTATAGCGGTTCCCTCGATGGGGCCTGCGTAAACAGGCAGCCCCAATGCCTTGGCAGTCAGGCTGTTTAAATACTCGTCCTGACACCCTCCGCCGATTATATTGATGCCGGTGATTCTTTTACCGGTTATGTCCTCAAGCTTTCTTACAGTATCTCTGTAGCACAGAGCCAGTCCTTTGTATACGCACTGCATGATCTGTCCTACACTTTTGGGTACAGGAAGCTCTTTTTTCTTACAGTAATCCTTTATGGCATCTATCATGCTGACAGGCGCGAGGAAAGAGTCATCATTGACATCTATTACTCCGGCAAAATCCTCGCATTTCTTTGCCTCTTCAATAAGGTCCGGGAAGCTGTAATTTCTGCCGGTGGCATAGCTGCTCTTTTTGCCCTTCACATATTCGCTGCCGTTGAGTTCCCGCCTTACCGACTGGATGATCCACAGCCCCATTATGTTCTTTAAAAATCTGTATCTGTAGAAAGCCCCGCCTTCATTGGTCAGGTTCTCTATTCTTGCTTCCTCTGATATTATGGGCGATGCATTCTCTATCCCAAGAAGACTCCAGGTCCCACTGGAGAGATATACAGAAGTCTCATCCCTTGCAGGCACCGAGAGAAATGCAGAGCCTGTGTCGTGGGTCGCGGGAAGGATGACCGTGCTGCTAAAGCCCACTTCCCCGGCTATATCTTCACTAAGCTTTCCGACCACAGTTCCCGGAAGAGAAAGCTCTCCGAAAAGTCTTTGCGGAAGTCCCAGTTTATCTATCAGTTCTTTATCCCAGCTATTGGTTTTGGCGTTCACAAGACCGGTGCTGGTGGCGTTTGTGTACTCCTGCTTCTTTACTTTCGTAAGAAGGAAATTAAGATAGTCCGGGATCATAAGAAGGCTCTTTGCTTCCTCCAGATCTTTGGGGCTTTCTTTTTTCAGCGCCATAAGCTGGAAAATAGTGTTAAAGGGCTGCCTTTGAATCCCGGTTTTCTCATACAGCTCTTTTTCCGGGATGATCTTATAAACTTCCCTGTCAATGTTCGTGGTGCGCCCATCTCTGTAGGAAACGGGGTTTCCTATCATCCTGTCGTCCTTGTCAAGAAGCACAAAGTCCACAGCCCAGGTGTCGATGCCGATGGTAACCGGAACCATGTTCTTCTCTTTGCAGGCTTTAAGCCCCTCTATAACACCGCGCCAAAGATTATCCATATCCCAGCAAAGGTGTCCGTCTGCCATAACCTGTCTGTTCTCGAACCTGTGCACCTCCTGAAGATGCATTTTCCCATGGTCCACCCAGCCTATGATATGCCTTCCGCTGGAAGCTCCGATATCAATAGCAAGAAAATATTCGCTCATATTTAACCCTCAATACAATTGTCATTTATGATGCTATAATATTATGCACAAAGCTCTTTTTACAGAACCTTATCTATTGCAAAATGGAACCTTATTTGACATAAAATCGGAGTGATTCTATGAGAGAAGAAATACTTGAGAATCTGTACAGAATAACAGAGGAAGAGGAGCAGCTTCTAAACGGCAGAAGCTCCATCCAAAAAGAAATCTATACCTCGGAGGATGAGTTCGTTGTGGACAGCAGCAAGCTTCTTGAGCAGGGCAAGCTCATCGCCATCCGCCCCCACACCCGTTTTGCCTATTTCCCGGAGCACAGGCACAACTACATTGAGATGATGGTTATACTTAAGGGCAGCATCACCACCAGGATTGTCGACGGGGATACCCTCACCCTTACACAGGGGGATATCCTCCTTATGAACCGACATGCCAGGCATGAGATAATGCCAAGCGGCAGAGAGGATCTGGCACTAAACTTCATTATCCTTCCGGAGTTCTTTAACAGGGGAAGCGCATCCTACGACAAGGAGAACATTCTCCGTGACTTTATCATCTCTTCCCTTTCCGACAAAAAAAGGCAGCAGGATTATCTCATCTATCACACCCTCGGAATCATCACAGTAGAAAACCTTATGGAGAACCTCATATGGACTCTTATCAATCATTCCAACGACATGAACCTTATAATCCTCACCACCATGGACCTTCTTCTAATGAACCTGGCTGCCCTGTCAGCGGATACCCTGAAAGACATGCGCTCCAAGGGTCAGAATATAACCATCTGCGCCCTGGAGTACATTGATCACAATTACAGAAACGGTACCCTTGAGGAATTTGCCCGTCAAAGTGGCTATACCACTGCTTATTTAAGCCGTCTTCTAAAGAGCTATACAGGATACAATTTCAAGCAGCTCCTGCAGCAGAGGAAGCTTCAGCAGGCTGCCTATTATCTTGAGAATACCACTCTGACCACAGAGCGGATCATTGAGAAGATAGGCTACGAGAACAGCGCCTACTTCTATCGCGTCTTTGAGAAAAAATACGGCTGCTCCCCAAGAGTCTATCGTAAGTCAACATTTTAATTGCAATACCATCCAGAATTATCTTTCCTGCAAAATCATTTGAAGGATTTTTCGTACTGCTTCTTCTTACCGCGGTTATTACTTTTATGTCCGGAACATCCTTTACCCCTTACTTTATCTCTAAAACAAC
>DFGW01000190.1:7716-10308 GCA_002372465.1 Butyrivibrio sp. UBA3740 | reverse complement strand
GACATGAACTGCAAAAAGTATGACTACAAGGTTGCAGATGATGTTAAGCACCAGATAAGGGCGCTTATCACTGCGAAGAAGATCGAGAACATAGATAACTTTGCCAACGCCAGAGAAGTAAGGAATCTCTTCGAGGAGATCATCACAAATCAGGCAAGGAGGATCTCTACCATAGAGAATCCTACTGAGGAAGATATGATGAGCATTACTCTGGACGACCTTTTTGACACCGTGGATAAGCCAAAGGAAGAGGCAGAAGAAAAGACAGAAGAAAAGGCTGAGGAGAAGGCAGAAGATGCGCCTGTAGCAAAGGACGATGATAGAAAAGAGTCACAGGAACAGCAGTAACTTAATCCTGAAGAAGGAGAGAATGTTGCATGAGACTGATCGATACTTTTCCAACCAATGAGATTAATGGACTGGAATACCGAATTGGGAAGATTTTCCCTTTCGGTGCAACGCTTGAGGCAGACGGAGCTGTTAATTTCAGTATCTATTCCAAGGAAGCGACGGGATGTACGCTGGTCTTGTTCCAGCACGGACAGAAAAAGCCCTGGATAGAGATTGAGTTTCCCGAGGAATTCCGTATTGGTAATGTCTATACCATGAGGGTGTACGGCATAAATATGGATACCATGGAGTATGGATATCGGTTCGACGGTGAGTATGCTCCCGAAAAGGGACTTTGGTTCGACAAAAAGAAGGTCCTTCTTGATCCTTATGCCAAGTCGGTTTCGGGGCGGTCAGTCTGGGGAAAAAGAAAGAAAAAGTCTGAAGATTTGCCACTCAGGGGACAGATAATCCGTGAGGATTATACCTGGAGAGGCGATAAGCCCCTGGAAAAGAAACTTGAAGACCTTATCATCTACGAGATGCATATTCGCTCCTTCACACAGCATGAGAGCAGCAATATAAAGCACAGGGGAACCTATGCGGGTATGGTGGAAAAGATACCATACCTAAAAGAGCTTGGCGTCAACTGCGTAGAGCTGATGCCTGTATTTGAGTTTGATGAATTTGAAAATGCCAGGGAGTACAATGGCAGACAGCTCCTTAACTACTGGGGCTATTCTACTGCCTGTTTTTTTGCTCCCAAGGCAGGCTTCGCAGCTTCCGCGCCCTTTGGAATGGAAGCAGATGAGTTTAAAAATCTTGTAAAGACACTTCATAAAAATGGCATTGAAGTCATTCTTGATGTGGTCTTTAATCACACCGCAGAGGGCAATGAGAATGGGCCCTTTATTTCTTATCGCGGAATAGACAACAGAACCTACTATCTTCTGACGCCTGAAGGGTACTACTACAACTTCAGCGGATGCGGGAATACCATGAACTGTAATAACCCTGTGGTCAGGAACATGGTTATTGACTGCCTTCGCTACTGGGTTGCATCCTACCATGTGGATGGTTTCAGGTTCGATCTTGCCTCTATCCTTTCCAGAGATGAAAACGGAGCACCAATGATGAATCCACCGCTTCTTGACAGTATTGCCCAGGATGCGGTTCTTGGAAAGAGCATCATTATAGCAGAAGCCTGGGACGCAGGCGGACTCTATCAGGTGGGGAGCTTTCCCGGACACAGCAGGTGGTCAGAGTGGAATGGAAGATATCGTGACAGCTTAAGGAGATTTATAAAGGGCGGCGGAGAATGTGCCCCTGAGCTTTTTCATCGCATAAAAGGCTCCGATGACCTTTATGGAGACAGGGGAGCGTCAACCTCTATCAATTTCGTCACCTGCCATGACGGTTTTACTCTCTATGACCTGGTTTCCTACAATGAAAAGCACAACGAGGCCAATGGCGAAGACAACATGGATGGCTGCAACGACAATGATAGCTGGAACTGCGGTCAGGAGGGAGAAACTGCTGACCAGGAGGTCATTGACCTTAGAAACCGCCAGATGAAGAATATGCTGAACATTCTTCTGACCAGTCGCGGAGTTCCCATGCTCCTTTCCGGGGATGAATTTGCCAACAGCCAGGGAGGCAACAACAATGCCTACTGTCAGGATAATGAGATATCCTGGCTCAACTGGGAAGACCTTTCCAGGAACAGACAGCAGTATGAGTATGTGAAAAGACTTATCGCCTTCAGGAACACGCATCCTGTGCTTCGGGCGACAGATTATGACTTTAGTCATAATGGCACAGACTATCCGGAGCTTTCCTTCCATGGACTTAAGGCCTGGGAACTGGACCAGGATGCACCGACCCTTACCTTCGGGTACATGTTTGCAGAGGATCACAAAAAGTACGGAACCGATAAGGACTGCTTTATCTATGTGGCTGTAAATGCCCATTGGGAGTGGCATGATTTTGAACTGCCAATCCTTCCAAAGAAAATGAAGTGGGGAATAGCCTTTGAATCCTCCGGCCTTTCTTTTGACGAAGGGGAGGAAAACAGAGATATTGACCAGAGCAGAATCGCCTTGGGACCAAGGTCCAGTGCAATTCTGGTGGCCAGGTGAGACAGGAAACGGACCTGGAGGACGGGTTAGTGGTCCATAAATATAGAAAATGGCAGCATATCAATTGCGATATGCTACCACATAGAACCATGAAAAAGTCGGGGCGACGTGATTCGAACACGCG
>DFGW01000190.1:0-7652 GCA_002372465.1 Butyrivibrio sp. UBA3740 | reverse complement strand
CCTCTGCGTCCCGAACGCAGCGCTCTACCAAGCTGAGCCACGCCCCGATGGCACTTGTTGTGTCGACCTACCTATTATATTTGAAAATAAAATCTTTCGCAAGAGCTAAAAAGCAGTATATAATAAGACATATATTTGGCTGTTCAGGAGGAGATATGCTGTCGAAGGATGAGATATACATACAGTATAGAGACAAGGTCTTTGGATATGTGAAGAACCATGTCAATTCCATAGAGGATGCTGAGGATATCACAAGCGACATCTTTGTTAAGATATATTCCAAGCTGGATACCTACGATGAGACAAAGGCGAGCCTGTCCACTTGGATCTATTCGATGACCAGCAATACTGTTATAGATTTTTACAGAACCAATCATATTCATTCTGAGATCCCGGAGGATCTGACGGACGAGGGAAGCTCAGTTGAGGACGAGGTCCTTACAGGAGAATCACTTGAACTTCTGGCACAGGCCCTGGAGCAGCTGCCACAGGAACTGGTGGACATTATTATCCTCAGGTATTACAGGGGACTTACTCTTCAGGAAGTTGCCAAGAAGATGAATCTCTCCTATGGTGTCACAAAGCTCAGACATAGAGAGGCTTTGGGGAAACTGAGAGAGATGTTGTAATTTCTTTTGCCAATAATTTCTCTGGTTCGTATAAAGAATCAGGAAGGAACAAATAGACCGTGTTTTATGGAGGTAGTCATGGAAAAGAAACTAGCGAAGTTATTTGATTATCAGAAATATGAGAGTAATCCCAGATTAGATAAACTGATAAAAGGAGTGGAGGAAAGATACCCTATGGAGATTCAGGCTCTTTCCGACGATGAACTGGGAAACTTGAATGCCGCAGGAAACGTGGATGTGACGCATCTTGAGCGTATCGAGCGCGTCAGAGCTACGAAGAACCCTATGAGGTAAGCGCGTTTTGCTGCGGGTAATTAAAATAACTGTAGATTTAAGATGAAAGCTTCGGATAAGTAATGGTCCGGAGCTTTTTTATTTACTAATAATTCACTGAAAACTAAGGAGAAAGGGTATATAATTACTAAGGGGTGCGTGATATAAAATATCACAAAAGGGGAATTTGTATGGAAAACAAGGAACTTGAAGAGTATACGGCTGAAGATCTTATGAGCCTATTGGACGAGAATGTGGATGCCATAGTAATGGTGGATGCAAAGCTCAATAGGTATCGGTCGTTATCACGAAAGGGCATCTTTTTGGATGTGCTCGATGAAACCGGAAACTATAATGACCTTATTGAAAAACTTTGGTTTCATTTAAGCGACTCCGGTCAGGAGATCACAGATGACTACAAGGCATTTATTTCCTATTATGGTGAATTTAAGGGGAAATACAGCAGAAGACTCAAGATTACCACAAAGAAAAGTAAGACGCCCTGCGTAATTCAGATGAATGTTTACCCTTTGAAGGGCATCGATAAGTATGTGTTTATCATGGATATCCTTGATGATGAGGAATATATCGAGGAATTTATGACCACCAGGAAGGTTAAGACCATTCAGAACACATATCTTTTCTCAATGTTTGTGGATCTTATTGAGGACACCACTAGCAGCATCAGCGTGACAGAGATTTCAGATGACACCGTCAAGTCTACCATCAGTTATTCCCAGTGGAGACTTGTGACGGTCAATATGATATGGCCGGAAAGCCAGGAGCAGTTCCTTAAGTTTACGGATCCTGAGTATTTAAAAGAGAATCTTGCGCCGGGCAATACAATTTCTTTTGACTGCATGATGAAGAACCTGGAGGGAACATATATCTGGGTCAAGCTGATATTTAGCAGAGCTCAGAAAGCGGATGATGATGACTTCAAGTTTGTCTTCATGGTTCAGGATATCAACGACGATGTTCAGGAGAGAATGGCGACTCTTAAGAAGTTTGAGGGACTGGTTCATACAGATCCTTTGACGGGTCTTTACAACCACGGAGGAATAAATGGCGAGATCCACAGCGCCATCGATTCCTATAAGAATGGCGGAGAGTCAGTATCACTGATGATGATAGATCTTGATAATTTCAAGACCATAAATGATACTTACGGACATTCCGTCGGCGATGCTACACTCAAGACTCTGGCAGAGGTTCTGAAACAGTATGTTTCAGAGAAAAACGTCTTTGTGGGACGCTGGGGCGGCGAGGAATTTGTTATCATCTTAAGAGGAATGTCAGATGATGATGCCTTTGCCTTTGCTGAGGGCCTGAGAAGGACTGTAGAAGAGGCAGAATTTGGCGAAGCCGGCCACATAACCTGCTCCATCGGAATAAGCAGACTTAACAACAAGGATTCCTTCGAGGATGTATTCAATCGCATGGACAAGGCGATGTATTACTCCAAGGAAGCCGGAAGAAATAAGGTTACCATATTGTAATTGCATGTATACCCCGGATCGAAAAGGTCCGGGGTAATTTTTGAAAATGGTCCTATGACTCCGTCCCCTAGGACCATTCCGGTTTTATATACAAAAAAGACATCCAATCGGATGTCTTTTTCTTAGAGCGATAGACGGGGCTCGAACCCGCGGTCTCGACCTTGGCAAGGTCGCGCGTTACCAACTACGCCACTATCGCATATATGTAAACGAGCAAGGCTCGCTCGTGTCGGATAAAAGAGCGATAGACGGGGCTCGAACCCGCGGTCTCGACCTTGGCAAGGTCGCGCGTTACCAACTACGCCACTATCGCATTTGAAGTCACTATAATAATTGCGACAACGAATTGATTTTAGACTATAATTATTGTATTGTCAACATATATTTTTGACTTTTTTAATAACAAGGAGAACTTTATTATATGGGTAATTCAGAGCAGATTAGTATAGCAGATGCAAGAGTGATCTTAAGAAAAGGTCAGGGCCGTGAGTTCAAGGCCGGAGGGGCATGGATCTACGACAATGAGATAGACAAAGTGGAAGGAAAGTACGAAAACGGCGACATTATTGAGCTTTTGGATTTTGACGGATTCTTTCTTGGCTACGGCTTTATAAATTCAAATTCCAAGATAAGAGTACGCATTATGTCAAGGAAGAAGGACCATCCTGTCACAAAGGAGCTGATCCGCCAGCGGATTCAGGATGCCTGGGATTACAGGAAGGCGGTAATGGCTGATTATATGGTGGAGTACAGCTGTGACCTGACCAAGCTCTCCTGCAGATTTGTCTTTGGCGAAGCAGATTTCCTGCCCGGCATAACTATTGATAAGTTTTCCGATGTTCTTGTTATCGAGTCACTGGCTCTTGGCACAGACAGAATGAAGAACCTGATTCTGGACCTTTGCAAAGAAGTTCTGGAAGCGGACGGCGTTAAGATCCGTGGTATCTACGAAAGGAGTGACGCCAAGGTCCGCGAACTGGAGGGGCTTGAGAGAACCAAGGGCTTTATTGGAGATGAGTTTGACACCAAAGTCATGATAGAAGAAAACGGTGTTAAATATTTCGTTGACGTGGAGAATGGCCAGAAGACAGGCTTTTTCCTGGACCAGAAGTTCAATCGTCAGTCCATCCGCGGTCTCTGTAAGGGTAAAAGAGTTCTCGACTGCTTTACACATACCGGCTCTTTTGCCTTAAATGCTGCAGCCGGAGGCGCAGGATCTGTTCTTGGAGTAGATGCTTCTGACCTTGGATGCGAGCAGGCTAGGGAGAATGCGGCGCTTAACGGTCTTGAGAATATCGCCACCTTCCAGTGCGCAGATGTTTTTGACCTTCTTCCGGACCTGGAGAGTAAGGGCGAGAAGTTTGACGTGGTAATCCTTGATCCGCCTGCCTTCACCAAGTCAAGAGCCTCCATCAAGAAAGCCGTCACAGGCTATAAGGAGATAAACCTTCGGGGAATGAAGCTGGTTGAGAACGGAGGCTATCTTGCAACCTGCTCCTGTTCACACTTTATGGATGAAGAGCTGTTCCTTAAAACCATCGCCGACGCAGCAAGAGACGCTCACAAGCGCCTTCGCCAGGTGGAATTCAGGCAACAGGCCAAGGATCATCCTATCCTTTGGGGCGGAGCAGCCTCTTACTACCTGAAATTCGTGATCTTCCAGGTGTGCGACGAGCTGTAACGGTCCTGGGGGACGGAGTCATAGGACCATTAAATACAGTTATGCCGGGTGACCGGGTTTGTTGTTTCTTGATTTGCGTATTTTTTAAATCGGAATTAAAATCAAAGTATGGGAACATTCCGCAAGAAAAACGAAATAAGAGACAGGACATACAGGGAAATAGATGGTGATTACCTCAATAAGAACCAATACATGATAATTGCCACCTCTCTTTGTGTTACGCATTTGTTATTTGAACTGTGGTACTTGTGGCTGGGATGTACACCCATGGTGATAATAAACATCTTCAGTATTCTGTGCTACATCGTCAGCATATTAATTATTTTGCAGGATAAAAGGAATATTATCACCATCTGGATCATGGTTTTGGAGGTGTTCCTTCATGTGATCTTTGCCAGTGTTTTTCTGGGAACAGCCTGTGGATACCAGCAGTGGCTCTTTGGAACACTGGCAAGTGTCTTTCTTCCCTTTTATAATCCGGAGCTGTCCAAGAGACAAAAAAGACATATTGGTTTTTTCAGCCTTGTAGTTATAGCAACATATATGGTGCTTACGGCTCTTGGTAATGGAGGATTGCTTCCCACCAGGTATAATGTAAGCCCCGGTTTATCCAGGCTGATGTTCTATTGTAACGTGTTCCTGACCTTCGGAGCCATTATGCTGTATACCCAGATCTATAACTTAAGAGTAGGGGAAAAGCAGAAAGAACTGCAAAAGGCGGCAGATCATGATTATCTGACAGGAATCTTTAACAGACAAAGAATCCAGACAATTCTGGACGGTGAGGTGCTCAGGCAGCAGGGTACAAGCCAGACCAATCTGTCTGTGGCAATAGTGGATATCGATTTTTTCAAGAAAATTAACGATACAAGCGGACATATCACAGGAGATGAAGCGTTAAAAGAGCTGACGAAGATATTTTGGAAGAATTCCGCAGAGGGAATGCTTTACGGCAGATGGGGCGGAGAGGAATTTCTTTTGATTGCCCCTGAGCATTTTTCCTACAACCAGTTTGTTGACCTCCTGGAAAGAATCAGACTCCAGGTGGAAGACAATTCTTTTACAAGCAACGGAAAGGACGTGAAATTCACTGTTTCTATCGGAGTTGCAACCTATGAGAAGGGGATGACGGTAGAAGAGCTGGTAAATCTGGCAGACGACAGGCTCTATCATGCCAAGGAAAACGGAAGGAACAGAACGGTTTACGCATAACTTGATTGTGCACAAGTAAAAATGGTGTTAGAATCGAGGGTATGGATCATTGGATTCATACCCTTTTTGTTTGAGAATGAACCACTGACCCCGTCCCCGGGGACCATTTTGGAGGAGGATTTATGACAGACTATAAATTGCTGGCAGCGCAGATCAGGTCACTGGCGGAGGATGAACCACACTATATTCCGGTTTTGTCCAATGCCTCAGCGCTTTTATATGAGAATATGGAGGACCTTAACTGGGCAGGCTTTTACATAATGAACAAGGGATCTCTTATGCTCGGACCATTCCAGGGGAAGGTTGCCTGTATAAGGATAGAGCTTGGAAAAGGCGTCTGCGGAACAGCTGCCCAAAAGGATGAGACCCAGCTGGTAAAAGACGTGCATCAGTTCCCGGGACATATCGCCTGCGACAGCGCATCTAATTCAGAGATCGTGGTTCCTATCCACAAGGACGGGAAGGTTGTGGCTGTTCTTGACATCGACAGTCCAAGCCTTTCAAGGTTTGATGAGCAGGATAAGGCTGGCCTTGAAGAGTTTGTTAAGACTTTGGAGGAGGTAATGGATTTTGAGTAAGATTTCTTTTTCCAGTGATTATACAAAGGGAGCTCATCCTAAGATCCTTGAAGCCCTCTCAGACAACAACTTTAATCAGATGCCCGGCTATGGCACTGATGAGATATGCGAAAGAGCAAAGGACAAAATAAGAAAGGCCTGCGAATGTCCTGAGGCAGAGATATTTTTCCTCCTTGGAGGAACCCAGACCAATCAGACCGTGATTGATATGCTCCTTAAACCCTATGAGGGTGTGATTGCTGCCGGTACAGGACATATCGCTGTCCATGAAGCCGGAGCTATAGAGTTTTCGGGACACAAGGTGCTGACAATAAGTCCTGCCGGAGCAGAGACGGATACTGAAAGGTACGGCTCTGAGATTGGCAAGATCAATGCCGAGGAGCTGAAGGCTTACGTTCAGGCTTTTTACAGCGACGACAACCATGAGCACATGGTTTTTCCGGGAGCTGTCTACATCTCACATCCCACAGAATATGGAACCCTGTATACCAAAAAGGAACTGACGGACATCTCAAAGGTCTGCAGGGAGCTTGACCTTCCTCTTTTCCTTGACGGCGCAAGGCTGGGATATGGCCTTATGAGTAAAAGAACTGACGTCACTTTGAAGGATATCGCTGAACTTACCGATGTCTTCTATATAGGAGGAACCAAGGTGGGGGCACTCTTTGGAGAGGCAGTGGTCTTCCCGAAGGGATTTCCCACAAAACATCCCGTCCCCATCATCAAACAGCACGGAGCACTTCTTGCCAAGGGATGGATTTTGGGGCTTCAGTTCGACACTCTTTTTACAGATGATCTTTACTTTGAGATCAGCAAAAATGCTATAGAGATGGCAGAGCTATTGAAGGAACATCTTAAGGAAAAGGGTTACAGGTTCCTTCTTGATTCTCCGACCAATCAACAGTTTGTGGCCATTGACAAGGAAAAGCTTAAGGAAATCGAGCCCTATGTGGGATACAGCTACTGGCAGAATTTCAGTGAGTCGCAAGTTGTCATAAGACTTGCCACCGATTGGGCAACTACAAAAGAAGACATTGATAAACTGATGCAGTATTTATAAGATTAAAGGGCTCAGTTCAAGGAAAACGTTATTGCATTAATAGTTTTTTTGTTGTAGAATGTGTGCATTAAATCGAATAAAAAAGCTGTGACGAAGACAGTAGACAGTGATGAAAGTCCCAGAGAGCCTGCGTTTGGTGTGAGCAGGTACCGGTAGTCATTGATTGAAAATCACTTCCGAGCTGCAGGATTGAAAGTGTAGCTGCCAGTAAATCCTGACGTAGATCCCGGCGTTAACGGGAAGCGTATTCAACCGGGGCTGAGCCTTAGGCGCGTATGTGTAAACAGGTGGTATAACGAGAGTATATTATTGACCTCGTCCTTTTTACAAAGGACGGGGTTTTTGCGTGTGTCTGATTCACACGGAGTGAAGGAAGGAGACGAAAATGTATCAAAAAGTCGAGACCGACATGAACTTTGTCGGCAGAGAGAAAAAGGTTGAAGAGTTCTGGAAGAAGGAAGACATATTCCAGAAGAGTGTTGATACCCGCAGTCAGGGTGAGCTGTATATGTTCTATGATGGCCCTCCGACAGCTAACGGTAAGCCACATATCGGACACGTTCTTACCCGTGCCATAAAAGATATGATTCCAAGATACCGTACCATGAAGGGATACACTGTTCCCCGTAAGGCAGGCTGGGACACACACGGCCTTCCGGTTGAGCTGGAAGTTGAGAAGATGCTTGGTCTTGACGGCAAGGAGCAGATCGAAGAGTACGG
>DFGW01000214.1 GCA_002372465.1 Butyrivibrio sp. UBA3740 | reverse complement strand
CTGTTTCTGTTGATGCAGAATTGCCGCATCCTGCAAGCATTGCTACGCAAGAAACGCCTGCAATAATAGTTGCAAAAAATCTCTTCATAATATTCCTCCTGCCTAAAACTAGGCGTACAAAAATTGTCGCGCAAAAATACCCATGTGTACACACATGGGTAATCCTTGCTAACTACACGACAAAATTCTAAGTGATATAGTATAATTTGTCAATGAAATATTAGTTTATGTAACCCTTATCAAGCGTAATATTTAAGTGTCTGGATTGAGTGTGACTTTATCTCAAGATCAACCGAAGATTCTCCTTCTCTCACCGTAACAGGAAGGTCCTCCTCTGTCTCATTAAGCAGAACTATTACCCTCTCACCGTCAGGGTTTACAAAAGCCACATTGTGGATCTTATCTGTATAGCATGACGACCAGACAAGTCTTGCTCCTTCCTTTATATATCTTGAGAAATGCCCAATATAATAATAGGAAAGCTTCTTCTCATAATCATCGCCTGCTTCATTGGCCTTTAACGGAGCATCACAGTAGTTTCCCACATGATTGGGCCCTCCAAGATAGTCCACAATCAAGTTCCAGTCAAAGATTGCGCTACAGCCGTTCTTAAGATTTCCAAGCATCTGATGAGCGTACATCTCTGCGTTGTAGATGTCTCCGTCTGCAGAAAATCTTGAATATTCAACGCACCCCTCCGTAAAGAATATCTCTTTTGTGGGGAAATGCTTTTTGATCAGCTGAAGATTCTCAAAGTGATCTCCGGTATACCAGTGAACTGCGCAGCCAAAGATGCTCTCATCTGCGCCTTCTCTTTCCATGATTCCCTTAAATCTGTCGTAGGCTATCTCTTTGTTGTGATCCCAAACCAGGATCTTCACATCCTCTGAAAGTCCTGCCTTCCTCATTGCCGGAGCAAGGTGGTCTATGGCAAATTCCGCCTCCTCATCCGTGTCATACCTGCAGGAATCCCAGGTCTGTGTTGCATTTGGTTCATTCTGAACAGAGGTAAAAGAAATATCGATACCTCTTTTCTTGTATTCCTGAATAAACCTTACATAGTATTCTGCCCAGAGATCTTTGTACTCCTCTTTAAGCTTTCCTCCATGATTCATTTCCCCGTTTGTCTTCATGAAAGGTGGCGGGGACCAGGGTGCCATCAAAAGAACCAGTGGCTTGCCAAGCTCTTTTTCCGCTTCCCTGATCATAGGGATGATCTCTTTTTCATCGTGTTCAATGTTGAAGGTGTCAAGAGTCTTATCACCTTCTTCAATATAAGTATAATTGCCCAGCGCAAAATCGCAGCTGTTCATATGGATACGGCCGATGTTGTACCGAAGTCCCTCTGTTCCGAAGAGGTCACTTATAAGTCTTTTGCCCGCTTCCTCCTCAAGGTTCTTATAGGTATGCGCTGCAGCTTCTGTAAAAGCACCTCCAAATCCCCGAATAGTGGTTTCTTTCTCTTCCGGAAAGACCACCATGGCTTTCATCTCACCGGCGGATCCCTGGTCTTTCAAGCTGTCGTTGCTTTCCCAGAACTTCCCTCCGGCCTGATGGGTCTCTATAAGTGAAATGTTTCTCATAACGAATCCTTTGCTGTTGTAGAATCGCGCGGGATTATCCTTCCGTTAAGGGTTAAGCACTTTCCTTCCTCTCCGCCTATCATCCTGATAAGTTGTTCCACCGCTATGATACCCTGCTTCTCGAAGAAGGTCCTTATGGTGGTGACGGAGGGGCTTACAAGTCTTGTAGTCTCAATGTCGTCGCATCCCATGACACTGACCTGCTCCGGAACCTTTATTCCGCCGTCCCTTAGAGCCTCCAGCGCACCGATGGCGCTAAGGTCATTGGCAGCGAAAATCGCATCCGGCAGTTCTTTTCCAGAATCCAGAAAATCTGTTACGGACTTATAGGATGCCTCTCGTTCAAATCTACCCTCAAGTATGTAATCTTTCTCCACAGTAATTCCCGCCCTTTTAAGGACTTCAAAAAAGCCCTCCCGACGTTCATTACTATCGTAGTTGTCGTGTTCACCCTCAATGTAAATAAACTTTTTATGGCCAAGCTCAAGCAAAAACTTTGCCGCCTGTTCACCGCCATTCCTGGAATCAAATACTACGCTTGAGGATTTCTCCCCTATGAGCACCCTGTCTATATATACAGTGGGAATCCCCTGGTTCTTGAGGATCTCCTCCTGCCGGGGACCTATGGCCGAGTTCAGGATAATTGCACCGTCAACTCTGTGTCCCAGGATGTTTGCCACAATGTGAGAAGGATCAGAACTTAGGAATATCTCCAGTTCATAGCCGCCCTCCACACAGGCACGATATATTGAATCAGATAGTTCTCCGTAATATGGTCCTCTGATAGCCCCAAGGAACAGACCAAGTACCCCTGTTGCCTGAGCCTTTAGATTTCTTCCGTTGAGATTTGGCGTGTAATTAAGCCTTCTGGCCACCTCCAATACTCTTTCCTTAGTGTCCGGATGAAGAACATTCACGTCATTAAGGGCATTCGACACGGTGGAGATCGATACTCCCGCTTCTCTTGCCACGTCTTTAATTGTTATCTTTTTGCTATCTCTTTTTGACAAGGCGATTCCCCTTTATCCTCATTATCTGTATAATCCTATTTTATACAGGGGGCAAAAACGTTTTTACCCCCTGCAATTATATCACATCAAAATCCGGTAAGGAGAATCCTCCTTTGCATTACTGATAGTTGTACTCTTCGCAGTATGCCTTCCACTGCTTTGTGTACTCTTCACGGCACTTGTCGATGCCGGCTTCCTTCATCTTATCTCTGAACTCCTCAACTGCTGCATCGACATCATCAACAAGTCCTGCCTCAAGTGGAGCAAGGTACTGTCTCATTACGTTGCTGACTGCTGATCTCTCAGCGCTGTATGCCTCGTAGTTCTCTGAGAATCCGTCGTAGATGTTTACGTTAGGGAACTTTGTTGTCTCGCCAAGCTTTGCATACTTGTCAAACATTTCCTGAAGTGCTACGTCTGTCTTCTGAGGAAGCTTTGTATCGCCATTTCTGAGGTTCCATGTGTTGAAGCCTTCATAAGGGAATGTAACTGTCTCGCCAGCTTCTTCCTGGAGGTTCTTGTAGATACCGTCTGCTACATCATAGTGAGTTCCCTTGATACCATACTGAACAATTGCGTTAACTTCGTCGTCGCAAAGCATTGTCTGAAGAACAAGAAGTGCTCTCTCAGGATTCTTGCAGCCTCTTACGATAGCTGTTCCGTTCTGTGTTGCATGTCCTGGATAAATAGTGTTTGTAACTTCGCCGTAAGCAACATACTCAGATGTCCAGCCCTGTCCGGCATTCTCAAAATCAGCGATAGCTGTGATCTGCTTGTTAGGGTTCTGTCCTGCTACTTCTGCTACGCAAAGTCCGTTCTTATATGCATCAGAGTTGTTTGTGTCAGAAAGCGCACTCTTTGACCAGAAGCCCTGATCTGCCCAGCTCTTCATGAGCTTCATATCATCTACGAAATCATCTGAGTACCAGTAATCATAAACATCAGATGGTGTATCGTAGTTAGCTGCAAGACCGTAATCAAGTCCGTTTGTTGCAACCCAAGGGTATTTGAAGTTGAGAACCCATGCAGCGTCAAAACCTGTCTTAAGTCCCTGGCTCTCTTCTGTAGTTACTGTAAGAAGGCCCTGGCTTGGATCATTTTCCTTGATTCCCTTAAGGTAAGCTTCAAGGTTCTCAAGTGAATCAGGAACAGGAAGATCATATTTCTCTCTAAGGTCTTCTCTGTACTTAACACCGTTACATACATACTCAGGCCATGTGTTTGGAATAGCGTAGATCTTTCCGCCTACTCTGCACATGTTAAGACTTCCGTCTCCTACCATAGCCTTAAGATCAGGAGCTACTGTATCAAGCATATCGTCAAGCTCTTCAAAAGCTCCGCTGCTTGCCAGCTGTCCATAATTGAGCCAGTTAGCAATGTAGATCAGGTCAGCACTCTGGGCTGTGATCTCGTTGGCATACTTCTGCTGGAAATCTGTCCAGGTAGAGAACTGCATATCAACAGTAGCATTGCACTTCTCAAGGAGCTTTTCGTTAAGTGCATTCTCAACGAGCTCTTCGTCCTGGGGCGCATCACCCATTACATAAAATACCAGGTCTACCTGCTCTGAAAGATCCAGCTCTGCAGCTTCAGGTGCAGCTTCTTCTGTAGCAGCAGGCGCCTCTTCTGTGGTAGCCTCAGCAGCAGGGATCTCTGTTACACCCTGTGCCTCAAGCTGATCAGCGGCTGACTGTGTGCCGGCGCTTCCGCAGCCTGTTACAACTCCCGCCAACATGGTCATTGACAACAACATACTTAAAACTTTCTTTTTCATATTTTGCCTCCTTTTTGCATTATGAAAATGAATTGTATAAAAACGTTTTTATTTCTTGCCAAAATAAAATTCTCTATTATCCCTTAACAGCTCCGACAGTGATTCCTGATACGAAGAATCTCTGTACGAAGGGGTAGAACAAAAGGACAGGACCTGTAGCTACAACCGCCATTGCAAGCTTAACCGACTCAGTTGGCAGATCTGCAGTCTTCATACTGACATTGGACGCCATCTGCTTCATGGCTGTGGTTGCATTCAAAAGGTCGTAGAGATAAAACTGAAGCTGCCAGGTGGATGAATTGGTACTGAACATGGATGACCTGTACCAGTCATTCCAGTAGCCCAGAGCCAGAAACAGTCCAACAGTGGCAAGTCCCGGTTTTAACACCGGAAGTACGATTCTGCAGAAGATGGTAAAATGTCCCGCTCCATCTATCTTGGCAGATTCTGTAATGGCATCAGGAACAGCTCCTACAATGAATGTCCTCATAAGGATTACAAGGAAGGGACTCATCAGAGCCGGGAACCAGATAGCCAGTGTGGAGCCCTTGAGCCCCAGAACGTTGGCATACATCAAATACCATGGAATCATTCCTCCTCCGAAAATGCTTGTAAAGTAGATCAGGAATGACACCGTATTCCTGTACTTAAACTCTTTTCTTGAAATTACATAACCTGTCAGGGTTATCATCATCAGTCCCAGTCCGGTACCGACTATTGTGTAATAGAAGTTCATCTTATAAGCCTGCAATATATCTTTTGGCGACTTGAAGATGGTCTGGTAGGCAGAGAAAGTAAAGTCTCTGGGAAGAAGTGAATATCCCTTTGTCAGGATTGTTGCGTTGTCAGTAAATGATCCTGACACGATGATAATGAATGGCAGTACGCATATAACCGATCCAAGAACCAGGAGAATATATGCTACAGCCTCAAAAATCTTGGTGCCGGTAGACTTTTTGATCGTCTTTGGCGCTGATGGTTCATAATCAAGATCTCTTGCCATTTGTTTCTCCTTTCTTAGAATAATGCGTATTCCGGATTTCTCTTTTTTACCACGTAGTTCACTAAAACGATGATGAGGAATCCAAACAGTGACTGGTAAAGACCTGCTGCCGTTCCAAGACCGATGGAAAGCGGCTGAGTCATTGTGATCCTGTATACGTAAGTATCAAAGATATCCGTTGCGTTAAATAAAACTCCGTTATTTCCAATGAGCTGATAGAACAGTTCGAACTGGCCCTTCATGATGCTGCCCAGTGCGTAAAGCAGAAGGATAATGAAGGTCGGCTTGATATGCGGAAGTGTGATGTACCAGATCTGCTGAAGATCATTGGCTCCGTCCACCCTTGCAGCCTCATAGATCTCGTTGTCTATACCCATGATGGTAGCCAGATATACTACCATTCCGTATCCGATATTCTTCCAGAGATAGAAGAAAGTAATGAGGAATGGCCAATAGGACGGGTTGTTATAAAAGTCTATCCTCTCACCTCCGAAGGATATGACCATGTTGTTGATCAGACCGTACTGGTACTCGAACACGTTGTACACGATAACCTTCAGAATAACGAAGGATACGAAGTAGGGCATGAACATCAGTGTCTGAGATGTCTTCTTGAACCACTTCACCGTAACCCTGCTGACCAGTATGGCGAAGATGATCTGAAGAATATTGCCCACTCCGATGAACACCACGTTGTAAAGAACTGTGTTCTTGGTGAGTCTGAACAGATCCGCCTTGATCAGGAACTCGAAGTTCTTAAATCCTGTAAAGGGACTGGACCAGAGTCCGTCTCTGAAGTTGAAGGATGTAAAGGCGAAGTACACACCCAGCATCGGCAGGTAATTGTTGATCATGAAGTACACGAAGGTCGGTATCAGCATGACGAACAGTACCCAGTTCTTCTTAAGCTCGACCCAAAGGCCGTGTTCCCTGTATTTGTCACGTTCTCTCTTCTCAAGGACCTTGATGTAGATGTAGGCCAAAAGAGCTATCACCGCCGACAGGAAAACCGGAAGCCCCGGAAGAAATCCCGTCATCTTGAAATGAGCATTGGAAAAAACCACAAATACTATTGTTGCGATTGCCGTCAGGAACTGAAACAGGAATGCGCATTTAGCAGCCGCCAGAAGGGAAAGCTCCCCTTTTCCCTTCTTAAGCCCCAAGAGGCTGCGGATTATAAATGCCACATTGAAGTAGATCGCTGCGACGGCCAGAATCAGCAAAACCATTGCGAAGAGTCCCAGAACTCCCTGATTTGCATACTGGACAAAGGAAAGAAGGTTGTACAGGCTATAGCCTGTAAGCAGATCCTTTGCCATATCCTTGGTGACACCTATTCGTGAAAAGAGTGCCACCAGATTTATGACCTTTATCCAGTTGAAAAAAGGGAGTAAGAGGACTAAACACACAGCGCTGACCCCGGAAATCCATTTATTTTTCATAAGATCCTCCCAAAAAGCACTTGAAGCCTTAATAAAAACGTTTTTATTCTTTTGTTATCCGTAGTCTAGCACTATGTTCAATTATTTGCAATATACCAATTGCGATTTTGTGCACATTCATTAAAACAAGCATTTAAAAACTTCCATTTTTACCAAAACGTTTTTATTCGATATAAAACTATTTTAACTTAGCGGAAAAGAGACGCCACCCAGCTGAGCACTTTAAAAATAGAAAAGCACGGCTTTGCCAATTACAAACTCTTTAGAAAAATGTTCAACGAAACCTTTGGCTGTACACCCACAGCTTACAGAAAAAAGCTCATGGAATCTTAGGACTCCATGAGCTTTAATAATTCTTTGGTATTCTCTTTGGCATCACCCTTATATACTGATGATCCGGCCACTATAACATTGGCACCTGCCTCAATTACTTTCCTAATGTTCCCTGTGGTGATACCTCCATCCACCTGGATGTCAGTTTCAAGCCCCCTGTCATTGAGCATCCCTCGAACCGCCTTAATGCGCTCATAGCTGCCCTCAATGAATGGCTGTCCGCCAAATCCCGGCTCCACGGTCATGATAAGGATCATGTCCAGCTTATCCAGGAATGGAGTAAGCTCCTCTACCGGGGTAGCAGGCTTAATTGACATTCCGGCCTTTTTTCCAAGGCTGTGGATTAGGTCAATAACCGCCATAGGTTCGGAAGCAGCCTCCAAGTGGAAGGTAATGATGTCTGCTCCGATATCCGAAAACTCTTTTATATAACGGATGGGGTCCACTATCATAAGATGCACATCAAAGACCCTGTCTGTGGCACTTCTTATGCTCTTTATCAGTGGCATTCCAAAGGAAATGGATGGCACAAAAATGCCATCCATAACATCAATGTGAATATACCGGGCCCCAGCACCCGCCACATCGGCAATCTGCTGACCCAGGTTTTTAAAATCCGCTGCTAAAATTGAAGGACTAAGGATATTGTTCATTACTTAAGGAATTCCTTTACTGATGCATAAACACCATCGCCATCCAGTCCATACTTCTTAACAAGGTCTGCAGCAGATCCGGACTCGCCGTACTTATCCTGCATACCGATCTTCTTAA
>DFGW01000189.1 GCA_002372465.1 Butyrivibrio sp. UBA3740 | reverse complement strand
GTCGCCATCATACATCCTGCCTGCGTCAACATGTTCTCCGTCAGCACCTCCGGCACCGCCCTTAAGCTCAAAGCAGTACTCGGCGTCTTCGGGAGCAATAAAAACCTGCATGCTCTTAGTGCATTCATAGTTGCTTATGGAATCTGCGCTAAAGGAAGCATCAGAATAATAGGACATGTCACTGGAAGACCCGATTTCAGCCAGAGCCTTTTTACCTGAAGAAACCTTGATAAAGGAGTAATCGGAAAGTGCTCCTGCCTTCCTGTATAAATCATCAATCCAGTTGTAGTAATTCTGGGCCTGAACAGATCTGTCCTCCAAATAGTAGCTGCAATCAGGCTCCATGTATGAATTAACGCCGGTCTTTATGCTTCCATTCTGGTCAACAGTCCATTTTCCGTTTTCAATTTTATAAACATAATCGTAGACAGAGTCCCTGTCAACCAGAGAGATATATACGCTATTCTCTCTCTCATTTATACCGCATACTGCCTCGTCAAAAGAGACGCTGTCTGTAGTTCCGTCCTCCTGACAAGTTACAAGCTCTATCCCCTCCTCATCGGAAATGATCATCTCGGGAATATCGTCTCCATTCACGTCAGTCAGTGTAAACATTGCTGATGCTGAACCATGATAGGTCTCCAGAAGCCTAGGGTAAGTCTGCTGCCAGATATTTCCGGCTGGCACCTGAGCTTCATCGCCCTCTTCAGAAGCAGCTGCTTCATCTGCAGCTTTTTCAGTTGTTTCAGTTGTTTTTGCCTCTTCTCCTTCTATGGTTTTATTCTGAGTTGATGAGCCCTTGTTAAGTGCATTGAATATAATGGCACCAACAAGAATAAGTGCGATAGCTCCACCGCCAATGTAAAGCGGAAGCTTTGATTTATCAGACGCAGTCGCAGCTTGTCCGGTAGTTCCTGTCTTGTCTGAAGAGCCGGAAACAGCTCCACCGGTCTGGGTGTATTCCTTCTTAACCGGTGCAGGCGCAGGTGTCGGTACAGGTCCCACAGGTACTCCCTCATAGAGTGCCTTTTCAAAATCCCTGATGGACTGGAATCTGTCCTCGGCATATACCGCCATAGCCTTCATAAGTGCAGCATTCTGCTGATCACTTATCTTTATCCCAAGCTCCTTGGGGCTCTTAAGCGTATCCTTTCTCATTCGTTCCATGGATTCTACTGGAACGGTTCCTGTTATGCACCTGTAGATAGTAGCAGCAAGTGCATAGACATCTGACCAGGGTCCCTGATTTCCGTGGGTCCTATACTGCTCTTCAGGAGCAAAACCCGGTTTCAACATAACCGAAAGGCTCCTTTGGGCATCTGCTTCAGCAAAGCTTCTTGCAGCTCCAAAGTCAAGCAGTTTCATACTTCCGTCAGGCATGAACATGATATTGTCAGGGCTGATATCCCTATGGATAACTCCTGTGTCATGAACCTGCTGAAGAGAAGACATAACCGGCCTTATGGCAGGAAGCAACTCATCCGCACTGATCTTTCCACCCTTATCCTTTATATAGCTCTTGAGTGTCGTACCATCTACATACTCCATTACAATGTAGGCAGTTCCGTTTTCCTCAAAGAAGTCTTTTACTCCTACGATGCCCGGAAGGTTCTGACATTTACCGAGAGCCCTGGCTTCTTTTACAAAGCCTTCCTTCCACTTGCGTACAGCCTCAGCGTTGGAATTATTGAACTGAGTAACGATCGTGGTCTGGGTATGATCTCGGGAAACATATCCATTTGGATAGAACTCCTTGATAGCAACCCTTACCTCAAGGTTCATATCAATTCCGATATAGGTAATACCAAATCCGCCTTCGCCGAGAACACTTCCAACAAGGTATTTGCCCTGAAGTATCGTAAAGGGATTCAGCTGATGTAATCCGGCACTAGCATCCTTAATGCTCTTTCCGCAATAAGGGCAGTATTCCCCCACGGATTTCATCTCTTTCATACAATGCGGACAAAGCTTGCTTACGTCCATATGCCGTTAATCCTCCAGTTATAAAATAGTAATGTTTTTTATTTCCAGGATACTCTGTATTCATAGGAGCCAATAAGAACTATATCATCCTGGCTGAGCTCAAACTGTCCAGAGATTGGAACACCATTTACAAATGTTCCGTTAGTGGACTTCTCATCTTTAATAAACAGTCTGTTTCCTTTAGTGCTAAGAGAACAATGTACGCTCGACAAAGCAGTGTCATCTGTCATGGCCATCTTTGACTGAGTTGCACTTCTTCCTATTTTGCAAGGATTGCCGGAGACAGTGGCCTTAAATGACTTTTCTTCTCCCTTACCCATCCTGACAAACAGCACATTTAAGCTTGAGCTGTCTGCCGGGGTTGCTGAAGTAATAGGCATAGTCACTGATGCTCCCTGATTATTTAATGCCTCACCGGGGATGGTCACGCTTTCATTGTTAAATGAAGGAGAACCCTGTGTCGGAACATTGTCATCATAGGTATTCTCTCCTTCTTCCTCAGAAAAATCATCCTGGGGTTCTTCCTCTGCAATCTCATCCTTCTTGGAATTCTTGACAATCAGAAGCACAACAAGTGCCAAAAGAACTGCCAGAAGTCCGCAAAGCGCATAGAAATACATGGGCTTAAGCCCGAATATAAGCTTTCCGAGAGCTCCCTTTAATGTGGAGGCATCTTCAGCAGAAATCCTTATTGTATCTACAGCAGTCTCGCCCAATGCGGAAATAGACGCATAAAGTGTTGTCTCATTATCCAGAAGGCTTAAGTCCTCAACCTCCTCATACAGAAGGATGGTCTCACCGTCCTCCTCGGACAGCTTTTTGTCCACATTTCCAAGAAGTGTATCGCCAAGTTTGACTTCCACATTCTGGATACTGTCAAAAACTGAGGCATCCTTGTTGTGGTTTACGCTGACAACAAGCTTACCGTCTTCTGTTGCCACCTGAGTGATCGAAATATCAAAAGCAGGTACTTCAGGCTCAGCGGGAGCCAGAGATTCGATATACTCCTGGATAGACTTTACATCGCTATCGGGAAGAGTCAGTGTATCAGTTGCAGACTGACCGTCCTGGGTTGATATTGTAGTCTTAAGAGCAACCTCTTTTCCTGAAATATTTACATCCTCAAGGCCTTCATAGAGAACGAAGGATGAATTGATCCTGTCAATTATAGAGTCAGCAATTGTCTCTATTTCGCCATCGCCAAGAGCCGGTGCAAAATGCATTCCGCCTGAGGAGATACGTGCAAAGCTTCCAAGTATCTTTGCCATCTCCTGATCCGAAGTACTCTTTGCATTTTTGAGAAGACCTACCGTAAACACAGGAATATGACTGCCTGTTACAGCAGTTTCCGCTTCACCCTGGGTAACTCCCGTAGCCTGATCATCAGCACCGTCAGAGAAAATAACAAGACACCTCTTCCCCTTGGCATCATCAGAAGCTTTGAGGGCATTGATCTCTTCAACTACAGCGTAATAAAGATTTGTATCTTCCCTGGTCACCTTGATGCTGTCGGCAAGGTTTTTAATTTCTTCAGGATCTGTCATGTATGCAGACTGATTAAGCTCATTTCCCATAGTGGTAATGGCAATCTTATCCTCAGCTTTTTTCATGTCCGCAAGGTTCTTAATAACTTCCGCAGCCTTGTCTATCCTGTCCTGACTCATGGAACCGGAGACATCAATGACGCACAGGTATGTAACAGGTTCTCCGGTCTCGCCAAAGGTCCTGATCTCCTGTGTGGTCAGGGTATTGTTTCCAAGCATAACCTCTGTCTGCTCAGGTGTTATGGTAAAGCTGCTCCCCTGATTCTGATTGACATAGATTTTCAGATTTCCATCCTCGGCCTTATAGCCGTCAATGCCTATCTGAAATGCCTCATCAGCATATGCTCTCACCGGCATAAACGCTACAAGGAGCATCAATACCAGAGATGTCAAAAGAACTTTTCTTAACGCATGATGTTTGTTTCTCATATGACAAAGCCTCCTGAATGTCATTATCCTATAATCAGCCCTACGGCCGTATTATTATCATTATCCGCTTTAGCTCGGGATTTCAGTATTTCGATCATCCCATCCAGCCACTCCTTGGCGCTTTGTGATGATCTAAGACACTCTTCCATCTCATTTTCCAGGACATATTCCCAAAATCCGTCCGTACAAAGAAGAAATGCATGCTGCACTTCATCTCCCAGCTCAATTTCATCCGAGAGCTCCGGAACTATTCCTTCGTCTCTTCCAAGAGCCTTTAGGAGCCTGTTTCTGTCGACATGTCCCCTTATATCTTCCTCTTTTATCTCTCCGCGCAGCACCGACATCTGGGATACGCTATGGTCGAAAGTCCGGCTCTCATAATTCCCATTAACGAAGTGGTAAAGCCTTGTATCGCCAACATGTCCCCACATGGCAGTATGTTTGGTAACCTGTAAGGCTACTGCCGTGGTCTTCATGGAGCACTCCGGAGTCTGCATTTCGAGAACTTTTTCATTGGCAATTGTGAACCACAAAGACATATCAGAAGGTTCTTTTGCCGACTCCTTCTTAAAGTTGTCCAAAAGGGCATCCATGGCAGTCCTTGAAGCCAGCGCACCCTGGCCTTCTCCGCCAAGTCCGTCAGCAACCACGACTAAAAGACTTCCTTTTCCGTCTGTTGTATAGCCGCAACTGTCTTCATTCTCTGACCGTCCGCCCTTACTTGAATACTTAGCTATGCTTATCAATGATTTTTTTTCTTCACTCATATTTATGATCAAAGATTAAATGAAAATACGTTGTCTGTTCCAAAAGAAATAATGCTTCCTGTCTGCAAAATCGCCGGCTGTCCGGGATAAAGCTTCATCCCGTTTAAAAAGGTGCCGTAGGTCGAATTGCAGTCTATTATCACTGCCTTCTGACCATTTACATTAAGGCAGATCTGACAGTGTATCCTGCTTATTCCTGCAGTTCCCGCAGGAAAAATAACATTGCAGTTATTGGGATCTCTTCCAAATATTATGTCCTGATCAAGCTGGAAAGTCTGTCCTGCGTAGTACCCTTTAATTCCCGTAAGAGTAGGATTAAGCTTTGCCCAACTGTATACATAGCTTGATATGGTATCCGCCAGTTCCCTGGTGGTATCAGCAAAACCTCCTGTCGGGATTTTGGCCTTACCGAAAATCGAAGTAAAGAAATTCGTACTACTTGAAGCCCTTGGAATAATAGCATCCCTAAACTCAGCCACAGACTGGAACCGGTCTGCTTCCTTGACATTTAGCGCTCTCATTATCGCAGTCTCAACATGCCCAGGAAGACTTATCCCCATATCAGAAGGTCTTCTAAGACTATCCTGATACTGTCTGTCGGGAGCTTCCGGCGGAATCACTCCTGTCAAAGACCTGTACATTGTAGCCCCAAGAGCATAGACATCGGTCCATGGACCCTGAGTTCCCTTTGATGAATACTGCTCTATAGGGGCATATCCCTTCTTAAGGATTACCGATTTTTCTTTTCCGTCAAAGGCAGATCTGGCAGTGCCAAAATCAATGATCTTGGCAGTATTGTCAGAACATAGATAAATATTGTCGGGACTTATATCCCTGTGAATAACCCCTTCCCTGTGAACTGTCTCCAGGGCGTCCATGATATCTGCCACAATGGGTTTAAGCTCCTCCCAGATAATGGATCCGCTGCGTGACTTAAGGTAGTGCATCAGATCTCTTCCGTCAAGGAACTCCATAACATAATAGGCCGTACCATTTTCTTCAAACAGACTGTAAATCTTAAGTATATGTCTGTTCTGACAATGGTAGATTATCCTTGCTTCCTGAAGGAACTTATCCTTTTCTCTGTGAAAAATATTGGAGGCAGAGATGACACTGACCTGGGTTGTACCCGGATATCTTGACAACATACCATTGGGGTAATACTCCTTGATGGCAACGAACTCATTGGTCTCTATGTTCATTCCCTGGTATGTTATCCCAAAACCACCAAACCCTAGAACTCTGCCAATCAGGTACTTACCATGAATGATAGTTTCAAAGGGCAACGCGAAGGGAGGCTCCTGGATCTTGGACTCTCCCTGAGGAATCAGATCAGTTTGGTGGGTATTTGAATTTACATCCATTATTCGATCTCTATAATGACGCAGGTATAGTTATCCTGGCTCTTCCTGTTGATGGTTCTTATCTCATTATCCATAAGCAGACAGCTTTGTTTGAGCGGTTCATTCATAAGTCCGGTTATTCTCTCATCCCCAAGAGTTCCATAGATACCATCGCTCATAAGAAGGATTCTGTCTCCTTTGTGGAGTTCAAAAGGAGTAATGTTCTGATCAACCATCTCCAATTTGCCCATGCCAATGAAACTGGTAAGAGCAGCCCTCTGAGGATCGTTCATGGCTTCTTCTGCCGACATTTCTCCTCTGGATACCAGTTCATCCAGCTCAGCTGCGTAGTTATGATCTTTGTTGATCTTGATCAGTCTGCCTTCTCGCCATACATAAATATGGCTGTCTCCCACAGAAATGTAGGAAAGAAGATTGTTCTTGATAATGGTAGCAACAACCGTGCTTCCGCACTTCCCAAGCTTTTCAGGCCCAAGGTCATTGTTGACCTCCTTTGTAGCTCTGTCCAAAAGCCCCATGAGAACGGAAGGTGAAGGATCAGAAGCAGAAGCCTCCTCAAATCCCTGCAGCATATTCACTACCACCAACTGGCTCATCCTTTCTCCATCGGACAAGCCTCCCATGCCGTCAGCGACAACAGCAAGGAATCCCTTTTCTTTAAGTGCCTCCGGATCCTCCAGATCCGAAACACCAAAGGAATCCTGCTGCATCTCTCTTCTTCCAATGTCATGCACGCTTCCGACATGGTATGGGCATCCTGCATAGGTTTTAAAAATCTTTACTGTATTCATTCCGGACTCCGATGGTGATACTGTTTTGATATCCTCATCGTCCCCTGTCTCGTTATCATACTCGTCCTCGTCTTCTTCTCTCGCTTTTCTTATGATGTATAAGACAGTGACCATGATGCTGCCACAGACAATTATCAAAATCCCCAGAATTGCCAGTTTAAGCGGTGAAGAATCAGAACTTTTTACTGCGGTTTCCGCAGCCTCTACCACCTCTTGTGTCTGGTCATTACTAACAGTCAGAAGAAAGTCTATTACCATTGGAAATCATCCCCACAGAATGGAACAAACAAAAACTGTGTCTTACCGATAGTAATCTTATCGTAAGCCTTGATTACGGTTGCTTCAAAAAGTGCCTTGTCATTTAATCTGATGATAGCTCTTCCATCTCCGGGACGGAAATAATAAGTATTGTCGATCACGTCGTAACTGATAACTGCATGATTCTCACGGGAGATGGTCTCATCTCCTCTGATGCAGATGTCCATCCTGTCGCTTCTTCCGATGAAATTATTATCAGCATGGATCTTGTAATCTCTTCCCTTCTCTTTTCCGTCAATGCAGACAATCCATCCAACTACAGGATCGATTCCCTTGTCCTCCTGAATAAGGGCAACGGTTCTTCCCTCGTCAGAATCTCCATTATTTACTGATTGGCTTAAGGCCACTGTACGGCTTCCATCCCCTGCTGCACCTGAAACCGGCATAGTGGGAGTTCCTCCAACTGTCACTTCACCACCAGCATTAAACCCGCCCAGCGGAAGTGTTGCGCCCGACCCTGCTGCATTGTTGCAGTATGGGCACTCTGCGTGTATTGATGCATCATAGTAATGACCGTTTGGGCATTTTTTCATCTCCATAACATAATCCTCCTGGTGTCAATAAATTGTATAAACATTTGCTCAAGTATCTGGATATACCATGGTTCTGCAGGTCTTGTAAGGCGCTGTATCATGGCCACTATAAGTCCAATGACTATAATCGCTCCAAGTACTATACCTGCAATAAGCAAAGACTTGTCGTCTGATTTTTCGATATTGGCAACCACTTCTTCAGGAGCTGCAGCAGCTGCTACACCTGTAAGTGAGAACAGATTGTTTTTATCTCCCAGATAGAATGTATCTCCCACATTCAGCTTTCTCGGAGAATAAGGCTGAAGCTTGTTTCCGTTGACAAAGGTCCCATAGGAAGAACCAAGGTCTGTAATGGTAACAGTATCGCCATTGGCTTCAATCTTACAGTGCATCCTGCTTATACCCTTTGTGTCATCGGAAAAGAGTATGTTGCAGGAATTAACATTTCTTCCAAACACCATCTGTCCGTTTAACGGAAAGACCTGATTGGCATATTGTCCGCTAAGACCATTGATAGTCATAACACAACCTCCTCCTATTTATCTTTTCTTAAGCTGTTCATTGATTTCGATTACATTCTGAACAAGCATTACAGTCAAAAGCATGATCTCATAAACAACTCTGCTTACAATGGGGCCGAATACGATCAGTGCAATGCCCAAAAGGAAAGTATTATCGTTGAACAGCATGAAAATGCCGTATACAAGGGAAGATACCGCTGACAAAACGAAGAAGAATCTGAAGATTTTGTCTATCCAAAGAGTTTTGATAGAAAGGAAGTCATGGATAAAGGTAAAGAGTTTGTTGAGATGTGGTCTCTTACTTTCCGGAAGAACATAGATATACAGAAGAATAACCAGAATAAGAGAAATAACCGTTGCAATGATTGAACTCCCAATTAGATACTGTGCATTAAACATACTGCTACCTCCATTATTAAAATAATATAAATTTATTTTAGTACAAGTCTTGACCTTTTTCCATATATCCCACACAAAAAAGGGATTGCTATTATCAGCAATCCCTTCTATAAAAATATTTATTTAAGATTAGTAGTTGGCGTAGAACATCCTGGCCAGTTCTGAATTCTTATCTAGGATGATTGTCTTTTCACCATTTCCAAGAGACTCCTCAAAGGCATCCAGCGATCTCATAAAGTTGTAGAACTCTGACTTCTCAGGAGTATTGTAAGCCTCTGACAGGGTCTTCATGTACTCAGCTTCGCCTTCACCGGCAAGCTTTGCTGCAGTCTTCTCAGCGTCAGCTTTTAAGATAGCAACCTTCTTGTCTGTCTCGTTCTTGATCTTCTGGGCTTCTGCGTTACCTTCAGCCTCGTAGGAAGCTGCTATATTGTTACGCTCTGAGATCATTCTCTCATATACGGCCGTTCTGTTATCATCCGGAAGGTCAAGGGCCTTGATCTCTGCCTTCACGATCTCAATACCATATCCTGACATATCGGAGTTGGCATCTGTTGTGATGAGTTTTGTGAGGGCTTCTCCTCTTGAATCTATTACCTCATCCTGGGTCATGGAAGATATTGCAGTCTTGGTTGCGTTGTAGACAGCTGCTTCAATTCTCTCCTGTGCTCTTGCATCCAGTGCATTAAGTGACTGGATGTACTTAACGGGATCGATAACCTTCCACAAAACATAGGTGTCTGTGATCATGGACTTTTTGTCCTTGGTGATAACATCAGATGCAGGAATATCATATATCTTGGTGGCTGCACTGATGCGCTGTGTTGTCTGTACAAAGGGTGTTATCATCTTAAGTCCGGGATCTGATTCAACCTTTACGATCTTACCGAACTGTCTTACTGCAACATATTCCTTCTGGTGAACTGTGTATAAGGCGTTACCCAGGATTATTGCTGCTACTACAATTATTATGACTATAAAAGTCCCTGTTACTTTCTTCTTCATATTTTTATCCCTCAACTTAATTTTTGAATTGTTCTTTAGTTACCTTCAGTAGTTGTTCCCACTGTCTGGTTTGTGCTAAAGCTCTCCAGCGGAAGCATCTGCTCTGTCTTGCCGTCTGTGATGATAACCTTGGCATCAGGAAGAACATTTTCCATTGCCTCGTAGAACATTCTCTGCTTGGTTATAAGAGGGTATTTGCTGTATTCTTCAAAAATGCTGTTAAACTTCGCTGTTTCACCTTCAGCTTCTGCAATTCTTGCAGCTTTCTGTGCCTCAGCATTCTGGACAATCCTGTCCGCTTCAGCCTCAGCAGCAGGAACCTGCTCGCTCTGGTATTTCTTTGCATTGTTTACAGCAGTTTCTTTTCCCTGCTTGGCAGTCTCAACGGCTTTGAAGGCCTGCTTGATCTCATCTGTCGGTGGCTCTGCGTCCTGTACAGAGAGGTTAACAACTGTCAGTCCAACGTTCTCTTCCTGAAGTGCTTTTGAA
This sequence comes from Butyrivibrio sp. UBA3740, assembly GCA_002372465.1. GTDB lineage: Bacteria > Bacillota > Clostridia > Lachnospirales > Lachnospiraceae > Butyrivibrio. The sequence continues at coordinate 13,275 of DFGW01000189.1, read as the reverse complement.
AGTCTCTCCTTAGCCTCTGACTGAATCTGCCCCTTTGCAGTTGTGATAACTTCATCTACAGGATAGTCAATTACTGTGGAACGTATGCTTGCAAGAGCAATGTTCTTCATAATGTTCTCAGGCTTATCCGTGTTGTAGATGTAAGCCACCGGATCACTGACCTTATATTCCAGGTAGAAATCAATATCTACAAAGTTAAAGTCTGAAGTGATCATGATTCCTTCATCGTCGATGGTAATGTTCTGACCATTTCCATCCAAAACATAACCGATTCCAATACCATGGGTTGTCATATCAACCTTGTGAACTCTCTGGATAAAAGGAATCTTGAAATATAACCCCGCAGAATTGGTTGCCACAACCTTTCCAAACTGGGTAACAACCGCCTGCTCCTGCTCACTTACGTTGTAGAAGGAGCCAAATATCACAGATAAGACGAATAACCCTATCACGATGAGAAGCGTTGTCCTTCCAACCTTTGCTGCATCAAATTCTCTTTTCTCTCTTAGTCTCATAACACTTTCCTCCTGTATAAAAAGACTATACCATCCAAAAATCCCCATCTCAACAGACAAAACAGCAAAATAATACCACTTATTCCCACAAAAACAGGGACTGTCTCACAACAAACAGTCCCTGTTCCTTAAACCTCCTACCTTCTGTAGGGGTCAGTAGATTCTTTCATCTGATACATCTTTTCATCAGCGATCTCTATGTATTTCTCAAGACTTGTAACGCCTTCTCCTATGGGCTCAAATATATAGCCAAAGCTGGCTGCCACATCAAAGGGATGAACGTGGGTGTCATTGTAATTTTTTAGATACCCTGAAAGGCGATCTCCCATCTCTTCCGGCTCCTTACTGTCACTTAAAAGAGCTGCAAACACCAGTAGCTCATCGCCCCCTGTCCTTATGATCTTCGCCCCTTCAGGAGCAGAGGCCCTAAGGGCATCCGCAACGGTTCTGATTCCAATATCGCCTGCTTCATGGCCGTAGGTGTCATTGAGGTGCTTAAGGCCGTTTAAGTCAATTACAGCTACAAACAGGCTCTTACCCTCTTTTTTGGCCTCCTCAATGGTTGCAGCTTCATAGTACTTAAAGCCCTTGCGGTTATAACAGCCTGTCAGGGAATCTGTCATGTTCTCCTCAAACAGTTCATCGTACCTGGTCTGCAGGTTGTAAAGCTTACGGAGCATCAGAGCGTTTTCCTGTATCTCTTTTACCCTGGATTCATGAATGTCCTGCACCAGAAACAGATACTCCCTGCCTAAAGGGCTGTTCTCAACCTTTGCATTGCAAATGGTAATCCTGGACCAGTAGTAGCCGGAATCTGAGTGCCTTAATCTGCACTCTGCTGATATGTGTATCTCCCTGGATAAAGCCTCGTGTATCTTCTCCTGCCCTGAAAGAATCAGGAATTCCTCCCTGTCTTCAGGATGGATGTTTTTATAGACGTTTTCACATAACTGCGAAAAGCTCTCGCCATCATTAATGGCAAAATGATCAAGACCCTTCTCCCACTCCATCACATGGCATAAACTGTCCTTGTCCTTTACCAGAACCACAATCTGATAAAGGTTTGCCAATGCAATACTTATGGATAAAGCTTCCTGATCATTTATTATATGCGCCATAATTCAATTCTTATTCGTTACCAAAAAGGTCTCTGGTGTAAACCTTGTCCACTACGTCTGAAAGTTCATCGGTAAGACGGTTAGCGATTATAAAATCACACTCCTTCTTAAACTTATCCAGATCGCGCTCAACCGGAGAGTTAAAGAAATCATCATCCTTAAGGGTGGGCTCATAAACCACGCACTCAATGCCCCTGGACTTGATTCTCTTCATAATGCCCTGGATGGCTGACTGTCTGAAGTTGTCAGAGCCGGCCTTCATGGTAAGTCTGTATACTCCGACCTTCTTAGGGTGAAGAGCCCAGACTCTGTCAGCAATGAAGTCCTTTCTGGTCCTGTTGGCTTCCACAATGGCTGTAATGAGGTTGTTGGGAACATCCTCATAGTTGGCCAAAAGCTGCTTGGTGTCCTTAGGGAGGCAATAGCCGCCGTAACCAAAGGACGGGTTATTATAGAAATTGCCTACTCTCGGATCAAGGCAGACACCATCGATAATATTCCTGGTGTTAAGGCCCCTTACCTCTGCATAGGTATCAAGCTCATTAAAGAAAGATACTCTGAGAGCAAGGAAAGTGTTGGCGAAGAGCTTAACTGACTCTGCCTCTGTGGAGTTCATGAACAGAACATCAATATTCTCCTTCTTGGCTCCCTGCTTAAGCAGATCCGCAAACATGTGAGCTCTCTCTTCCGCCTCTTCACTGTCCGTATCATAACCTACGATGATCCTGGATGGATAAAGGTTATCGTAAAGAGCATGTCCCTCTCTTAAAAACTCCGGTGAGAACATGATGTGATCTGTATGATAGGTCTCACGAAGCTCCTCTGTATATCCTACAGGTATTGTTGACTTGATAACAATAAAGGCCTCGGGATTCTCTCTCCTGACCTGATCTACAACACTTACAACTGAAGAGGTGTCAAAGTAATTGAGTTTCTCGTCGTAGTTAGTCGGTGTAGAAACTATTACAAAATCAGCATCCCTGTATGCGTATGACGCATCAGTTGTAGCCTCGAGACGGAGGTCCTTTGTTGCAAGGTACTCTTCGATCTCTTTATCAACAATTGGAGACTTCCTGCTGTTAATAAGGTCCACCTTCTCAGGAATGATATCTACTGCCTTTACGTCGTTATACTGTGATAAAAGAACCGAATTGGAAAGTCCCACATATCCGGTTCCTACTACTGCTATTTTCATGAATTAGCTTTCTGCTCCTTTAGCTGGTCTTCTACGGTCTCATAGACCTCAATTCTCATCTTGTCAGAGTCAGGCATTCCGATGAAGATTCCGCCATAGTGGAATACGTCATCAGTCTTGGCTGCTCTTACGATCTGCACGAATACGTGAAGAGTCTCTTTGGTCCAGAGAGTAAGATTGGCCTCATAGTTGTTGCCAATGACAAGCTGAGCGTCTGTGGAAAATCCAAGTCCATCCCTTGAACAATCGGTAATCTCAATGTTTGCTGCCTGTGGGCCATCACTACTGCCCAGAGTCTTAAGCAAAAGTTCGCCGGTAAGTTCAAGTCTTTTGTGTTTTCTCTTATCTTCCATAATGTACCCCCATATTCATACTGTTATGAAATACTTCATTTACCAGTATACCATAACTCTCCTTACCTGTCGTAGAAAAAGCAGGCATCACCGAAGGAAAAGAACCTGTATCTCTCCTTAATGGCTTCCTCATAGGCAGAAAGTACATGTTCTCTTCCGGCAAGGGCTGAAACAAGCATAACCAGCGTTGATTCCGGAAGATGGAAATTGGTGATAAGGCAGTCTGTAACCTTGAACTTATATCCTGGGTAAATGAATATTGAGGTGTTATCGCTGCATTCAGAAAGCTTTCCGCTCTCATCAGCTGCGCTCTCAATGGTCCTGCAGCTCGTGGTTCCAACGCAGATAATTCTGTGCCCGGACTCTTTTGCCTTATTAATCTTGTCAGCAGCCTCCTGCGTAACCTGATACCACTCGGAGTGCATGTGATGTTCCTTTACATTGGTCACCTTAACAGGTCTGAAGGTTCCAAGTCCCACATGAAGAGTAACATAGGCAAGGTCCACACCCTTTTCCTCTATCCTCTTCAGAAGGTCATTGGTAAAGTGTAGTCCTGCTGTGGGGGCAGCAGCTGAGCCCTCGTATTTGGCGTACACAGTCTGGTACATGTTCTTGTCCTGAAGTTTATGGGTAATGTAGGGAGGAAGTGGCATCTCACCTAGTCTGTCCAAAACCTCTTCCCATATTCCCTCGTAAAAGAACTTTACCAGACGGTTTCCGTCTTCCACGATGTCCATGATCTCAGCCTTAAGGATGCCTCCCCCGAAGCTTACTCTGGCTCCGGGGCGAAGCTTCTTGCCGGGCTTTACAAGGCATTCCCAAATGTCAGCTTCTCTTCTCTTTAAAAGAAGTATCTCCACAGCAGCCCCTGTCTCCTCCTTTTCTCCAAGGAGTCTTGCAGGGATAACCTTAGTATTATTTAGAACCAGGCAATCGCCTGGCTCTAAGTAGTTTATTATTTCACTGAAAATGTGGTGGCTTACCTCGCCACTTTTTTTATCTACTACGAGAAGTCTGCACTCATCTCTTTTCTCCATGGGGTCCTGAGCTATCAGTTCCTGTGGAAGATCAAAGTAATAATCCGCAGTAGAAAGACCTAATTCTTTATTCTCACTCATTACTGTTCTTTCTGAATTACTGGTTCTTGAAATCAATGTTCTTAAGGAATGAAATATATCCTCTGTATGCCTCGTAAAGGTCAGCCTTGCTGATGGCTTCCCATGGAGCATGCATGTTAAGAACTGCAACTCCTGCATCAATAACGTTCATGCCGTAAAGCGCAAGGATATATGCGATGGTTCCGCCGCCGCCAACATCTACTTTACCAAGCTCAGCAGTCTGATAGATGATTCCATCCTTATCGTAAGCCTTTCTGATCTCAGCGATGAACTCAGCGTTGGCATCGTTGGAGCCTGATTTTCCTCTTGAGCCTGTGAACTTTGAGAAAACAAGGCCCTGTCCCAGGAAGGAGGCATTCTTTTTCTCGAAGCAGGATGCATAGCTTGGATCAAAGCCTGCGTTAACGTCAGAAGAAAGCATGCAGGAATTGGCAAGGCATCTTCTGAGGGCAAGATCATTGTAGCCTTCCTTGGTGAGGTTCATAAGCTCTGCCACAGCGTTCTCAAAGAACTTTGATCTCATACCTGTGGCACCTACGCTGCCGATCTCCTCCTTATCTACAAGAATGCAGCAGGCAGTTCTCTTAACAGCCTTAACATCAAGGATAGCCTTCATTGAAGGATAAGCACATACCCTGTCATCATGGCCATAGCCAAGGATCATGGATCTGTCAAAGCCTGCATCTCTTGCCTTTCCGGCAGGTACGATTTCAAGTTCAGCCGAGATGAAATCATCCTCTTCAAAGCCGTAAAGGTCGTTGAGGATAGCAAGGATTCCGCGTCTTACTGCTCCTGAAACCTTTCCGCTCTCAGCCTTTTCTTCCTTCTCTGCTGCAATGGCGTACTTCTCACCTGCGGAAAGCTTTGCACTCTCCTTCTCAGCTTTTTCAGGCTTGTTGTCAATTACGAATGGTCTGTTTCCGACTATCAGATCAAGAGCCTCTCCCTCGATAACCTTGGAAGCCTTCTTCTCCATCTGGTCCTGAGCAAGGTGAATAAGCAGATCTGATACGAAGAATACAGGATCATCCTCATCCTCACCCACATTAAGCTGAACGGTTGTGCCGTCCTTCTTGACTACAACACCGTGGATAGCCAGTGGCATTGCAACATACTGATACTTCTTGATTCCGCCGTAGTAGTGGGTATCAAGGTAGGCAAAACCACCATCCTCATAAAGTGGGTTCTGCTTAACATCAAGTCTTGGAGAATCGATATGTGCTCCAAGGATGTTCATACCATCCTCAAGGGGATCTGAACCGATCTGGAACATGGCGATGGACTTGTTCATCCATACAGAATAAACCTTGTCGCCCTTTTTGAGTTTGGTCTTACCGCCAATGAGAGTATTGAGCTCTCTGTAGCCTGCAGCCTCGATCTCGTTTACGATAGTATCGATGGCTTCACGCTCTGTCTTTGAATTATCAAGGAAAACCTTGTAATCGTCTGCAAACTTCTCAACTGTTTTAAGCTGGGTTGCAGAATATGTGGTCCATGCATTCTTTCTGTTCATATATTTTTTCTCCTTTCAAAAGATTGAGGATGACGCATAAACATCATCCTCATATAATACAGAGACTATTCTCTTCTTTTAACAATGAAATTCTACAACGTTTAGGACCTAAGTTCAATTCCCATGGTGAATGAGAGTTTTCTGAGCATCTTATCTACATATCCGTTTATAGCTTCATCGGTGAGCTCTTCATCCTTAGGTGTGAATGTGATGGTAAATGCCATGCTCTTCTTGGTTTGAGGAATAGGAAGTCCTTCATATACATCAAAGAGCTTAACATCTGTTACATATTTGCAGGAGCCATAGATAGCATCCTCTACTGCTCCGCAGGTAACTGTCTTGTCCATGATAAGAGCAAGGTCACGCTTAACAACTGCAAACTTTGAAAGTGGCTCAAAGACAGGAGTCTTGCCATACCACTTCTCAAGCACTGACAGATCAAGCTCGCAGATATATGCAGGAATTCTCATATCAGTCTCATCCTGAATCTCGTATGTGATCTGACCAAGATATCCAACCTCTTCACCATCGCATACAACCTTAGCTGTTCTGTATGGATGCAGGAAGGTCTTTGTGGCAGGCTCATACTTAAAGCTGATATGAAGAGCATTTGCAACATTCTCTGCAAGTCCCTTTAATGTAAAGATATCTTCGCCTTCTCCAAAGATACCGATGCAAAGAGTAGCTTTCTCCTCGGGATAATCGGTAAGTGGCAGAGACTTTGGAATAAATCTGTTTCCAAGCTCGAACAATCTTCCCTCAAGAGTACCCTTCTTCTGGTTTCTGGCAATAGCGTGGATCATCTGTGCAGCCAGAGTAGTTCTCATGAGAGAGAGGTCTTCATTTATAGGATTGAGAATCCTGATAGCGTTACGCTCCGTAGCATCCTCTGCAAATCCAAGGAGGTCAAGATCGCTTGGTGAGAAGAAGGAGTAGTGCATACACTCGTATGCTCCCTGAGCGCAAAGAGCTCTCTTTATCCTAAGCTCAGTCTTCTGCTTAAGGTTTCTGCCGCCCACTGTTACATTGCAGTCCTTAAGGAAGGTAGCCTCAACGTGGTCATATCCATACATACGGATAAGCTCTTCTGCGATATCCGGATAGTCTTCCATATCCTCACGATATGCAGGGATCTTGATTGTAAGCTCATCACCGTTTATCACAGGCTCGAAATTGAGATTGGTAAGGATTCTCTTTATCTCCTCTTCAGGAACTTCAATTCCAAGAACACCGTTTACCTTCTTGATAGAAGCCTTCATTTCCTTCTTCTCAAGGCTGTTGCCGGTATTGATGTCCACGTGAGTCTTGGAAACCTTACCTGCACCGAGCTGTTCTATAAGGTGAAGAGCTCTCTTCATTGCGATAACAGTTGTATATTCGTAAACACCCTTTGCAAAGGCTGCTGAAGAGTCAGAAGACTGTCCCAGTGCTCTAGAGCTCTTACGGATGTTGTCACGCATGAACTTGGCAGCTTCAAAGGTTACTGTAGTTGTTGTATCACGGATCTCTGAGTTAAGACCTCCCATGATACCTGCAAGGGCTACAGGCTTAGCTCCGTCGCAGATAACAAGATTATCTGTAGTGAGTTCAAACTCATTCTCGTCAAGAGTTACGATTTTCTCCCCTGCCTTGGCGCGTCTTACAACGATCTTGTTGCCCTCAAGGAAGTTTCCGTCGAAAGCATGCATTGGCTGGCCGAGCTCTCTCATAATATAGTTGGTGATATCAACGATATTATTGATGGCATTGTTGCCTACCATAGCAAGTCTTCTCTTCATCCAAAGCGGGCTCTCTGAAAGCTTTACATCATATACATAGTGACCTATATATCTTGGGCAGAGATCAGGATCCTCTACAGTTACACTAAAGCCCTCGTTCTCTACATCTGTCTCTGTGTAGCTAAGATCGATCTCTTTTAATGGCTTATCAAGAGCTGCTGCTACTTCTCTGGCAAGGCCGTAGATACTCTGGCAGTCAGGTCTGTTCGCAGTGATTGAAACATCAAAGATCCAGTCATCAAGGCCAAGCAAAGGCTTAACATCGATACCAACCTCAGTATCCTCAGGGAAAACAAGAAGTCCGTTGTAGCCTGCACCGGGGTACATATCCTCGCTGACGCCAAGCTCAACACCGGAGCAGAGCATACCTTCTGAATCGTAGCCGCGAAGCTTGCCCTTCTTGATGGTTGCAACACCGATAACAGTTACATGGTCTCTCTCTGTCTCAATTACTGTAGCTCCAACAAGCGCCAGAGGATATTTACCACCTGCCTTAACGTTGTCTGCGCCGCAGCATACCTGGAAAGTGCCATGCTCACCGGCATTTACTGTACATACATGAAGATGGGTATCGGGAATGGGCTCACAGGTCTCAACCTGTCCCACAACTACCTTGGAGATGTCTTTTCCCACTTCCCAGCACTCTTCAACCTCAAATCCACAGTCGAAGAGCTTTTTCTCAAGCTCTTTTGGTTCAATATCTATATCAACAAAATCTTTAAGCCAACTTAAAGGTACTAACATTTCTTTTTCCTCCTATAGTTTTAGATAACCTGAATTATTCATAGTGATCGATCTGCTTAAGAACATCAAGGTCTGACTCATAGAGGAGCTTGATATTGTTGATACCATACTTAAGCATAGTTGCACGCTCGATACCGATACCAAATGCAAATCCGCTGTACTGCTCTGAATCAATTCCGCAGTTTTCCAAAACCTTTTTGTTAACAACACCGGCACCCAGTACCTCGATCCAGCCGGTACCCTTACAGAGGTTACATCCCTTTCCACCGCAGGCAAAGCAGCTGCAGTCAACCTCTACTGAAGGCTCTGTGAATGGGAAGTATGAAGGACGAAGTCTTGTTGTGGTTCCTTCTCCGAAGATTTTCTGTGCAAAGGTCTCCAAGGCTCCCTTGAGGTCGCAAAGGGTTACCTTCTTATCAACTACAAGGCCTTCCATCTGTGAGAACATAGGTGAATGTGTTGCATCATCATCTGAACGGAAAACCTTACCGGGTGACAAGATCTTGATCGGAGGCTTCTTGTTCTCCATAACGTGGATCTGACCTGATGAGGTCTGTGTTCTCAAAAGAAACTCAGGACTTAAGTAGAATGTGTCCTGCATATCTCTTGCCGGGTGATCGGCAGGAGTATTAAGGGCAGTGAAATTGTAATAGTCATTCTCAATCTCAGTGCCTTCATATATCTCAAAGCCCATTCCGGCGAAGATATCAATAAGGGTCTCTCTCATCTGGGTTACAGGATGAAGATTGCCCTGATAACGCATCTTGGCAGGCATTGTTACGTCCTGCTTCTCCCTTTCATATCTTGCCTTGAGCTCTCTTTCCTTCATCTTCTTGTCCAGTTCATCAAACTGTTCGAGAGCCCACTGCTTGAGTTCATTTACATTCTTACCGTATTCGGCACGATCCTCGGCGGCAATATTCTTCATCTCCTTCATAAGAGCACTTATCTTGCCGGTCTTGTTGTCCAAAAAGGTCTTTCTCTGCTCATAAACATGCTTTGAGCTATCAAGCTTTTCGGAACTTGCCTTGATCTCTGCACGAATTGCTTCAATTTGCTGACGTAATACGCTGTTTTCCAAAATTCCTTCCTCCTAATCATTTGGTAACGTGTGAAGCAGACTCGAAAACGCTACGTGTTTCCTCGTTCGCGTTGCTCGCCATATATCGAAATGCTTCCAGACATGCAAGCATTTCTGATACGCATTTCGATGCATGGCTCTGCTTCACACGCAAATAATCCCTTGTACAGCTGTAAAGCCATACAAGGGACGAATAATTATCTATATCCGCGGTACCACCCATGTTCTCATGAATACTGCCCGGGAAAGCCCCCGATATTCATGAACTCTCTTTTGTCTTGACGTAGACTCACGTTCTGCACTACAAGCTCTTTATAAAGCCTTCACGCAAACTGCTCCGGTGCGAATGTTCCGTATACAGCCGTTGCTACCAGGGCTTGCAGCCCATGACCCTGATTCTCTAAATAGACAGCCATAACATCTTCGGCAATAGCCGACACCATCAATGCATTTCAGTAACCTATTGTATTGTCTGCAAAGGATTTTGTCAATCGATTCTCTTAGGTCCCCAGAAGAACAGAGCTACTGTTCCGGGGCCTGTGTGGCTTCCGATTGTGGTTCCGATGCTGTATATCTTGACCCTGCCCTTTAACTTGGGGAATTTCTCCTCAATCAGATCAGCAACTGCCCTTGCTTCCTCGTAGCAGTCGGAATTGGAGATATAGCATTCTCCGTCATAATCCTTGCCTCTGATGGCAAGCTCTTCCATCTTGGCAACCTGGGCCTTTATGGCAGCGTTTATTCCGCGAAGCTTGGAACGAACAATAAGTCTTCCCTGGAAATCAACGTTAAGAAGTGGACAGATTTTAAGTGCTCCGCCTATGATACCGGCAGCCTTTGATACTCTTCCGCCTCTTACAAGGTAAGTAAGATCTGATACAAAGAACCAATGCTGGCACTCAAGCCTGTGCTCGATAACCCATTCATAAAGCTGGTCGATATCCATTCCCTCATCGCGAAGATCTGCAAGCTTGTCCATTAAAAGGCCGTATCCTGCAGAAGCTGCAAGAGAATCTACCACGTAGAGCTTCCTATCGGGATATTTATCCCTAAGCTGATCCCTTGCAATGGTAGCGGAATTGAGTGTTCCTGAAATACCTGAGCTTAATGTCAGGTGAAGAATATCCTTACCCTGCTTAAGTATAGATTCAAAATAATCAACATATTCCCCAACGCTAACCTGAGAAGTCTTGGTCATAGCACCCTTGGCCATGTCTGCGTAAAAATCCTTAAATGGATATGAAACGCCAAGGTCATCCTGATATTCTTTTCCATCCACTTCAAAATGGAAGCAGACATAACTGATATCTCTCTTCTTAAAATGTTCTGCTGTAAGGTCAGCAGTTGAGCAACAGCTTATTACATAATCCATTATAATTTTCCCTCCGAAAAAAATATCATGTCTATAATACCATTATTTGCGTATTTTTTATATAATAATTTAGGAAAGGATTGCACAGCAATGAATATTTTCAACGTTTTAGAGCTTGAAATTTCAGAAAAAGGCCATGTAATACTCTCCGCAGACCAGGGTGTTTATGACACCTTGAGGACCGGAGATCGCGGAGTTTTTGACGATTATATCGATGAATCATACAGGCGCATATACCTAAAAGGTCTTGAAGAGGCCGACGGAAACTGGTTTACTGCAGGAATACTGACAGACAAAGGAACCAGACTGTATTGCCTCAAGGCCATCAAAAAGAAAAAGACTAAATCCATCAGGATTACTTTTGCCAGCATTGATGATCTTCTCGACAATCACAGCTATCTAGTTGATACAGTTGCCACCTATAAGGCAGAGCTTGAGTTGTACGATGATGTGTTTTTTGAGTACAACCCTGAAGCTCAGAGCGTCCTTTTGGCCAACACCCAGCTTGCAGACTTTGATGCGGGATTATACACGATGGATGATATTGAGTCCCTTCTCTGCAGCAGAGTCAGTGAAGGAAAAAGGGATTCTATAAGAAGCTTTATAGGTCAGCTCAAATCCAGGACAGGACGCAGCACAGCACGTATAGAAGCCAATCTTTTAAATGATGATCCCAATATCAACGCCACTATACTAAGCGCACGGTATGTATTTACCCCCAGCAGAAAAGACAGGATTCTTGGCCACATCCATCCTGAGCTAAAGCGCGGGGCTGTTCAGGCATCGTCTCTGAAAAGAGATTCTCTTACAGGCCTTTTGGACAAAGCAGATATCATGCGTATTGCCCGTGACAGGATTGATGAAAGACATCTGGAAGGCACTTCTTTAGCCATAATTGATATAGATTTCTTTAAAAACATCAACGATACCTACGGGCATCAGTTTGGTGATACCGTGATCAGAAAAATTGCTGATATCATTTCCTCCGAAGTAGGCAGCTCAGGTATTGCAGGACGTTTTGGCGGAGATGAATTCCTGATCGTCTTCTACAATATAACTGAAGAAGAAATGATAAGAGACCACTTCAGGGCTATAAGAGATAAGGTGAGAACAGCATTTGAAGGCAGCGTCATTGATGACAGCACGCCCCTTACCCTATCCATTGGATCAGCCTCCTATTCCACGGATGCTGACAATTATAACGATCTTTTCCTTCTGGCAGATCAGTGCCTGTATATTGCAAAAGATAAGGGCCGAAATCGCTATGTTATCTATAACAGCAGCAAACACGGCACTCTGGAAGCCATTAAACAGAAAGAAATGACCAAAAAGAAATTCAACGAACGTGGGGACTTGTCATACGGCGAGATGATAGTTAAAATGTTTGATGTTGTGCTTAACGAAGGCGGGACAACACCTCAGCTATTGATGGATGAATTCGCCCTCGCTTTCCACCTTCAGAGGATGAGTCTCCTGGTTGGAACACCCTTCAGGCTAAAGTACGCCACCGGTTCAGATGTCATCCCGGGTCTTTCTTCACCGGATGTCCTGTTGGGAGTGCTAAACTCAGATATTAAGGAGCAGTATCTGGCAGGCAGAAACTTTCTGGTGGTGAACAGACTTGATTCTCTCCCGCCCCAGGCAGGCGCCATTAAGTCTTTCCTGAAAGAAATCGGTGTACTCTCCTATGTCCTTATGCGATTCTGGGACAAGGACCAAAATGAGTGTTTCATCATTTTCTCAAGTGTCGGCAAGGCCACTCAATGGAATGAGACACATTTTATGTATTACAGAGCATTTTCGGACCTGATGTCCAAATTCTCGTTAAAAGATATTTAAGTAACAGGTAGGATTTTTTATGAATTCGATTATCTGGCTCATAGCCAACAGCATCATGCTGGGAGTAGGGCTTGCAATGGATGCCTTTTCCGTATCCCTTGCCAACGGTTTTGCCGAACCCTCCATGAAGAAAGGCAGGATGCTGTATATTTCCGGCATCTACGCATTATTCCAATTCGCCATGCCCGTAATTGGCTGGACACTGGTACATGAAGCAGTGAGCTTTTTTACCGGCTTTCAAAGGTTTATACCCTGGATTGCCCTTATATTACTCTCTTTCATTGGCGGAAAGATGTTAAAAGAAGGCTTGCAGTCCAAAAAGTGTAAAAATGATCTGGACTGTGACAATTGCCCCAACAAAGACTGTGATATAAAGGAAGATGTTCAGACAGATGGGATTACCACCAAGGTGCTGATGGTCCAGGGAATAGCCACATCAATAGACGCTCTTTCCGTAGGCTTCACCATCTCCGAATATGACCTTTTGATGACTTTAGCTTCAGGCTTTATCATTGGTCTGGTAACCTATATCATATGCTTTATCGGTCTTAAACTTGGAGTTAAATTCGGGACAAAGCTTGCTGGAAATGCCAAGATAATAGGCGGCCTTATCCTTATCGGAATCGGAATTGAGATTTTTGTAAAGGGA
>DFGW01000245.1 GCA_002372465.1 Butyrivibrio sp. UBA3740 | reverse complement strand
ACGAAGGTCTGCATGGAGAAAATAACGGATTCATCTCTTCTGTAGTTCTTAAGTTCGCCATAGTCAACAGTGTTTGCAAGGAATACAGTGGTGATAACCGCCAGCATTCCGTTGGCTGCAAAGATAAAGAATCCGGGAATGAACAAAAGAAATACATTGCTCATTGATGTGGAGGCAAGGATAAGAAGTGAGATATATCCTGCGATGGCCATTCCCATGCTTATAAAGTAGATCTTAATTGATGTAAAGAATCTTCTAAGGAAAGGATACAGGATCATCATTGAAAGGATCTGTATTCCGCCTCCGAATGTAGAGAACAGTGTATAATCTCCCTTCCATCCGGTTCCGCCAAAATCGTATTTAAAGAAATAAATTACAAGATTTGATGTGATGTAGATGGAGCAGTTTACCACAACGATAGCTACTACAACTGCCATAGCCTGGTCGTTCTGGATCAGAGCCTTGAACATCTCACCGATAGATGCAGTCTTCATATCTACTGAAGACTTCTCTTTTACATTGATGCAGCAGATCACTGTGAAAATAACAAAGAGAATAGCTACTGCAATTGCAAAATATGAGAAACCGATCCTCTCAACTTCCCTGTCGGAAATTCCTGCGCCACCAAACATATGGCCCAGAGCTGATACTGAAATAACAGTAACAATGGTAATTAGAGCTGATCCGACACCTGCACAGGAACGGGCAAGAGTTGTAAGACCTTCACGCTCTTTTCCACCCTCAGTAAAAGCAGGAATCATTGACCAGTATGGGATATCCATCATGGTGTAGGTAACACCCCAAACAATATAGGTAACTGCCGCATAAGTGACCATTCCGCTTGGAGAAAGTGAAGGCGGAGCTGAGAACATAAGGGCCAGGACAATGGCATTAGTAACTGTTCCGATAAGAAGCCATGGTCTGAATTTGCCCCATTTAGTCTTGGTCTTTGCAACAATTGCACCCATGATAGGATCGTTAAAGGCGTCAAACACTCTGGCAACCATAAGTATTACCCCCATAGCTGCGGCGCTTACTCCAAGAATATCCTGAAAATAATATAACACATATGATGCAGAGAGCATATACACCATGTCTTTTCCAACTGCCCCAAGTCCATAGGAGGCTTTAGCTGCTCCGCTTAATTTCATCTTCTGTTCCATTATCTTCCACCCTCCTTGAGCTTAACAGCAAGCTCAACTACTTTCTTAGCGCCGTCGTAAATACCGGCCTTGTTGTTCTCCCTGATACTGTCACACATCTCATCCAAGAGATTTGTCTCAAGGAACTGATCCAGCATCTGAATTGTGTGAGGTATATCTCTGCACTCCAGTGTACCGTCGCCGATCTCTGCAGAGTGGATGGCCCCCCACATCTCATGCTTACCCACTCTCTTGATAAAGAGCTTTGGAACCGGATAAAAAGCAAGTTCACTTGGCTTTGTCACCAGAACATCGCAGCTTCTCATGAGAAGGTTTGTGGCGTAAACTGCCTTAAATATATCTTTATGATAGAATCCGTGGATTCCTGTAACTTCTGTCTCAGGCAAAAGAGCTTTCTGAGTAAATGAAAGTGTATCCTCCCAGTTATCCATGTGCTCTGATGCAAGTTCTTTCATCCCCGGGATCTCTTTTACCAGCTCATCCCAAACGTTTCTGTAATCGCCGACATTGACATAAAGGGCGGCTTTTTTCTGCTTGATAAGAGGGATCAGGTGTTTGATAATCTCAGCAAAGATCTCCTTCTGAGCTCCGGCTCCGCCGATGGTCAAAAGAAATCTCATGGGCTTTCCGGTATTCTTCCTGTCAACCCTGGCCCGGCAATCAGCTTCAATATTGCTCACAAGCTCATAGTCGATATAGTGACCTGTGTATACCAAAGACTCCTGTGGCATTGGCTTACATACATTCTTCTTGTTCATTCCGTTGAGGATCCTGTACCCCATGTAAGCGTTCTTGCACTGAATGGTGTGGACAGAGCCTTCGGAAAGATGAAGGGCCATTGGCCAGTTATCGGGAATTGCATTTACCACATATTTCATTCCGGCGTGTATTGCAGCCTGGGCAGGCCAGACATGGGTTGCAATGACCGGGATTTCCTTTGGTACATTTTTATAAACAGGAGCCATAAGCTCTGCATTCTTCTGATCTGAAGAGTTATAGGTGAGTGCTCTGAAGCCCTCGTAGTTAGTAGGCTCCCAAACCAGCTTGTTAAAGATTGGGTTCTTGGAAAGCCTGGACCCCAGTGAGTAAAGATCATTCTGGGCTCCAATGACCTTTGTACATGTAGTCTCTTTAAAGGAGTTCAGATCCATCCAGTAGGGAACATATCCAAGGTGTCTTGCATATGAAGCCATGGCCATTGAGATACGGTAGTGGCCAAAACCCATTCTGATGTTACCTACAATGATACCCTTTTCGGTATCCATCTCGCCTTCGTTAGAAGGAATCTTGGCTGTAACATCTATATTCTTTACACCAAGAAGGGGTCCTATAACTTCGTTATCAGAAACCCTGATCTTATAATCCACATTTGAATCATCACCGTATTTTCTGATGAATTTCTTCTTGGATTTAATGGCATTTCTGTATGCCTTATCACTTATTTGATTCCCAAAAATCACCTTTGCTCTGTCAGTCATTCTTCCATCCTATTCTGCCATTTCATCGGCCTTTACGATAATATGGAAACCCTTTTTCAGATTCCCAGTTTCCATGAATTCATAGTACCAAATGGAGTAAGCAAAAACAAGAAACGCATTTTACAATTTTCGTTTCCCGTTTTTGTGCAAATTGTTTAAATGACTGCAACGATGGAAAGACCACGGTCCTTGGCAAGGTCCACAAACTGTTCCCCGCACTTGACCATAGGTCTGGATAGATGATCGGGATTTATAAAGACTATCTCCCCAGTCTGTCCACTGTTAAGCATGACTCTGTTGGCGATAAATGTATTAACTATATTTGTGAGGAAGGTCATAATAGCATTGGGCTCATATTTCTGAAGCCCCTCATCCTCAAACTGTGCTATTACTTCAAAGGGGCATATAGGCGCCCGGTAGGTCTTTTTCGTGGTGAGGTTGTCGTAGACATTGGCAACAGTAACAATGGATGCAATCTCGTCAATCTTGTCTCCCTTGATATGAAAGGGAAAGCCCGTTCCATCACAAAGCTCATGATGCATAAGGATAGCATTTTTAATATGGGTATCTATATCTTTATCCTTCACCAGCTCATATCCTTTTACGACATGCTGGTCCATGACCTTCTGCTCATATTCGGTTAAGGGATCTGTCTTTTTCAGAAGTTCTGAAGGAACAAGCATCTTTCCGATGTCATGAAGAAGACCAGCTGCAGTTGCTACCTGAATCTTCTCCTGAGGAAGCCTCATCCAGGTTGCCAGAGTGTTGCTTATAAGAGATACGTTCAGGGAATGCATATAGACTGCATCAGAATTGTCCCTTAGGTTATGAAGCATATCAAAAATGCCCGCTGTACCACCTGCTTCCACGAAGAGGTGATATACCGGCTCTGTCAGTTTGTCCACATCAAGGGGAACAGATTCATTGGCCAGCATCCGGAAATATTCCTCGAGCTTCTCGGCGTTTTCCTCGATATCCTGCTTGAACCTGATAAACTCTTCAGTGTTCCTTATCTTTTCCGCATAGGAAATATCAGCTCCACCGGATGCCTTTGCCCCCTCTTTCTTAGGTGCAACAGCCTTCATCTCATCTTCCACAAATATATTGTAGAGAGAGTGAGACTTTATCCTCTCAATGTCCTTCTCATCAAGAACAGTATCCTTCGGAAGGACAAGCCTGTCATCCAGAGTATAAATGTTCTCGGAAACCACCATTCCGGGTATGAGGTTATTAACTGATACCAGCTTCATGCTTATGCCCTTTTCCCAATTGAAATAATGACTAACAACACTATTTATATTATATCATATAAGTTACGTTATTACGTTATATCAGTGGGAAAAAAGCCATTCCTGGTAGGCAGGGTCTTCCATCACAGCCAGCTCCACATGATGATAGCTATAGGTGGAATCGGGTGCACTGTCAGCCCCGGCAGCATTCATCTCCTCATCAGAATATTCCGTGTACTTAACTTCCTTAGCGCCCTGTTTTTCCAAAGATTTAACAGCGATCTGGCTGGCCGAAACTGGGATCGTATTGTCGTGGGTTGCCTGGGCAAACCATACAGGTACATCCAGCATATTCTTAAGGTTCATGGTTGCGTTGGTGGCATAATTCAGGGCCGGGCAAAGAGCCAGGGCTGCAGCAACCGACTCAGGGTACTTCTCACAGTACTCTATGGTAGCGACTCCGCCATAGGAATTTCCCATAATATAGACCTTGTCAGGATTGACCTTTCCCTCAGATATCATTCCATCCAGAATGTCTTTAAGAGCCGTATAAATCTTATCTCTGTCAGCCGGACCAAAATAGGTGTCGCCTTCAATAACAGGAGCCAGTACATAGCAGGGTCTTACCTGCTGATTCTCGGGCTCAGCCCACTCTACTGCTGTTCTGTAGGTCAAAAGGTTACTGGTATCACCGTAGCCATGGAACACAACAACTATCGGCATGTTCTTATCTTCCTTAGGTGTAAAGAGCTTATAGTCAAAAGAAATAGTACTGTCATTGTGTTTGGTCTCAAAAGAATCAGCAACAGGTGTAACAATGCTGCTGATGTCCTTATTGGTAAAGTCAAATTCAGGATGCTCCTCACAGGTCACTGTAAAATCCTGCACGTAGAAATACTTCTCAGGAAAGTCCTTTGGGACCAGGGTCAGGCTTTTACCATCAGCTTCTACGCTTTCAAAGCTGCACTCAAAATCCCTGGTATCATCACTTCCCCACATGCCTGCCTTTCCCTGAAGCTTAAAAAGTGTGGGATCAAGTTCTTTTACCGAAATCTCATCCTCATATTCCAGCACAAAGCTTTCGGGATATTGTCCTGTCTTTCTGACAGTAGTATTAACAGTAACGCCCAAAAGAGCGTTCTGCCTAGACGTAGTTGTAGTTTTAACCTGACTGCTTCCAGTTTTCTGACCTGATTCATTGTCGCTAGCTAAACCGGCTTTCCCACAGCCCGAAACACCCAAAAGCGCAGTCAGTACAAATATCGCTGTTATTTTTCCTAAAGTTCTTTTCATACCTTTCTCCTTATAACCCCTGTGCCACAAAAGCACTGCTATTTAAGCGAAAAAAAAGCCCTTAACCAGAAGGTTAAGGGAGTGCCGGCAGTGGGACTTGAACCCACACGTGGTTACCCACAACAGATTTTGAGTCTGCATCGTCTGCCATTCCGACATGCCGGC
>DFGW01000248.1 GCA_002372465.1 Butyrivibrio sp. UBA3740 | reverse complement strand
GATATGCTGGAGATCAACGTATCCTGTCCCAATGTTAAGGAAGGTGCTATAGCCTTTGGACAGAATGCAGATGCTCTTTTTAATATTACTAAAGAGATCAAGGCTCATGCAAAGCAGCCGGTCATCATGAAACTCAGTCCCAATGTCACCAGTATTTCCGAGATGGCAAAGGCGGCAGAGGCAGCAGGTGCGGATGCAATCTCATTAATAAACACTATTACAGGAATGAAGATTGATATATACAGGAGAAAGTTTGCCCTTGCCAACAAGACAGGAGGTCTTTCAGGTCCTGCCATTAAGCCTGTGGCAGTGAGGATGGTATACGAGGCATCTCATGCCGTTAAGATCCCTGTCATAGGAATGGGTGGAATAGCAAATGCAGAGGATGCTATCGAGTTTATAATGGCAGGTGCTACAGCTGTTGCTGTTGGAGCCATGAACTTCCATGACCCTTACACCACCATCAATGTCATCGAAGGCATTGAGGAATACATGAAGCAGTATGGTGTAGAAGATATCAACGAGCTTAGGGGAATTGTGTAAGAATTTATGGCGTCTTTTGAAAAATATGATCCGGAACAGAAAAAGAGGAAGAGCTTTTGAGGGCCCTTCCTCTTTTTGTTACTAGCAACAGTTTTAAGTTTCTGTTTTCCCTGTAAGCTCGTCAAATCCCTTCATTACTGCATCGAATGTGTTCTTTGAGATCTCCGGCAACTCGCCGCCCCAGGTTTTCTCGGCCTGTTTGTATCCCTTTTCGAATGCTGAACGCATCTGTTCGAGCTTCTCAGGATTGTCACCTGCAAGCGCCTTGGCAAAATCCAGGATTCGCTCTGAGGTCTGTTTAACGCCCCAGTAGCCATTCTCGGAGATATCCTCCTGCGCCTGCGCTTTTGTAGCTGCGTCTACTGTGAAATCACCCTTAGCCAGGAATTTCCAGATAGAATCATTATCATTGTCTGAGTTTGCGATTCCATAGGCATTGGCCTGCTTGCCCATCATCTTGTGGACTATGTCCAAAAGTTGTTGCTGGCGAAGTGCATCATCGGCTTTCAACTGCTGAATGATCTTGGTTCTGTCGGTTTCCTTTGAGGAAGTCTTGGCGGTATTGGAAGACTGGTCCTCAGATTTCTCATAAACTGCAGCCGCTTCTGTTTTGACCTTTACTTCAGTATCCTTCTTCTTGTCCTCTACAGGAGCATTGATGGTAGAAGCATAGGTCGTTGCGATGTTGTTAGTAACCTCGGTAACTCCGTTTACGCCCATATAGAACTCCTTTTCCGCACAGGTTAGCTAAATACCGCGCTTGAAACGAAACTATAGTTTACCTAATCTTTGTGTCGGCATATTTTTAAAAAACTTTAGGGGTAAAAGCAAATTTTTTAAATTTTTTTAGACTTTTTTTCTTGTAAACGTTTAAGCATGGTCATATCATGATTTATAGCAGGTTTTTGGTGCAAATATTCAGTACTGGAGCGGCTTTAGAGGATGGAGATTACCAGAAAGGCATATGCCAAGATAAATTTAGGTCTGGATGTAATAGGCAGGAGAGAGGACGGATATCATCTGGTCCGGATGATAATGCAGAACGTGGACCTGTATGACACTCTTACCTATAAAGAAAACGACACGGGAGACATTAACCTTACTGCTTCATCCGAGGGGATTCCTACAGATGACAGTAATCTTATCTGCAAGGTGGCTCACCAGCTTCAGAAGGAATGCGGTGTAGAAAAAGGCGCAGATATCCATCTGGAAAAGAGGATTCCCGTGGCGGCGGGAATGGCCGGAGGAAGCACTGATGGAGCTGCTACCTACCTGGCTCTTAATGAGCTTTGGGGACTTGGACTTTCAAAAGAAAGGCTATGCGAACTGGCTGTAAAGCTTGGCGCAGACATTCCCTACTGTATCCTTGGCGGAACAGCTCTTTCTGAGGGGATAGGTGAGGTCCTTACCCCGATAAAAGAAATGCCAGAATGTTATCTTGTCATTGCAAAGCCTGCCATAGCAGTTTCTACCGGCTGGGTTTACACAGAACTGGATAGCAGAGAGATTGAAAAACACCCTGATATAGATGGCATAAAAAGGGCCATTGAGGGCGGTGATCTTAAAGGAATGTGCGATCTTATCGGCAATGTACTGGAGGATGTGACGGTTTCCAAGTACAGTGTCATAAAAGACATAGAGAAGTTACTGGAAGACAACGGCGCTGTAAGGGCCTTTATGACAGGCTCAGGCCCGACTGTTTTCGCTGTTTTTGATGATAAGGAGAAGGCTGAAAAAGGCTATGAAGCAGTCAGAGAAAGTAAACTGGCTCCGGAGCTCTTTTTATCAGCCCCAATCAATCCCAATAAGTAAGCAGGTGATTCTATGAACAGAAATGTAGAAGTAAATGTCACAGGCATACATTCAAGAGAAGGGGAGCCTACCGAGAAGGTGGAGACTTCTGCTGAGGGCATCTTTGAGCTGCTTGAGGATGGCAGCCGGGTTGTGGAATATGATGAGAATCAGGACATGGGCAGCAGCACCATGAAGGTTCACAACAAAGTTCTTATTGATCCATCCGGCAATAAGATGGAGATCATAAGAGGAGGTGCTACCAGATCAAGACTTACCTTTGGAGAAAAGCTTGTTTATGACACGGAGTATGCTACGCCTTATGGCTCAATGCAGATGAAGGTCAGGACCAACAGCTTTGACTTCAACAAGGGAAGGAATGATGAAGAGATCAAGGTGGTGGCAGAATATGATCTGGAGATAGAGGGGCAGGTGGTGTCCCAGTCCATGATAGTGATAGACATAAAAAATGCGGCGGCAAATTAAATTGCCACCGCTTTTTCCATATTAAGTTATTTGACCATCTTGGCGCCGGCCTTTTCCTGTGCCTTAGCCACAAGGTTCTTGAAGAACCCTTTCTTCTCTTCCTTGGTCTGTACTTTACCGTGAAGACCCTTAACCTCAGTTACATAGATACCGCTTACTGAAGCCTTTACCTCTTTCTTGGTAGGTACCTGATCGAAAATCTTCTCGTCGCAGATAAGACTCATCACTCTGTTTCCAATTCTGACCTTGAGAATCGGGAGCTTGGAACCACGAAGGAGCTTGGGTGTCTGTTCGATTACTGCCTGTGGAAGACCTGCTTCCTTGAGCTTCATCCTCTTCTTGTCAATGATGAGCATGGTTACTGTCTGCTTCATGGCATCCAGCTGAACCTGCTGTTCTTCCTGCTTCTTCTGGGCTCTCTTACCAAGTATTATCAGTGCAACAACTGCTGCAGTAAGGATAACTGCAACTACAATCAGTACAATTGTTAGTGTGTTCAAAACTAAATCCTCCCAAAAACATATCAAAAAAGTGCATCCCTATTTTAGCATTCTTTGCCCTGATAGGCAATAAAATACTTTAATAAGAAGGAAAGGTGTGGTAGTATAAAAAATATTGTTTGAAGGAGTACTATTATGAAAAAGAAATTCATACTTATGACAGCTACAATGCTGACATTAGCAGCACTTTCCGGCTGCGGTTCCGATAAGGCTTCAGAGGATTCCAATGAGGCTTCAACAGAGACTTCTACAGAGGCATCTGCAGAAGCAAGCACACAGGACGCTGCGCAGAATGCAGAGACCAAGACAGTTCTTGACTACGACCTTGACAAGCTGGTTAAGCTTGGAGATTATACAGGCCTTGATATTGAAGCTGCCAAGACAGAAGTTACAGATGAGAATGTGGAGAGCAGCTTAAAGAGCGCATACTCAGCCAATCCTCTCATGAGGGATGTTACAGACAGGGCAGTAGAGAATGGGGATACAGTAGATATCGATTTTGAAGGTAAGTACGCGGATACCCTTGAGGCCTTTGAGGGTGGCACATCAGAGCACTATTCACTGGTGATCGGTTCCGGATCATTTATTGACGGATTCGAGGACGGACTTATCGGAGTCAAGATCGGTGATACAGTTGATCTTAATCTCACCTTCCCTGAGAATTACCAGGCAGAGAACCTTGCCGGCAAGGATGTTATTTTCACAGTTAAGCTTAACGGCATCAAGACTGCTGAAGAAGAGCCCTCAGATGAGTGGGTGGAGTCTCTGGGACTTGAGGATGCGAAGACTTTAGATGAGTACAGAGAGCACCTTAGAAAAGAGCTTGAGGAAGATGCAGAGGAAGAGTACAAGGCATTTGTCATGAATGCAGCTGTTGAGGCAGCTGTAAATAATGCCACAGTTGATGAGGTTCCTGAAGAGCTCTTTAACAGATATAACAATGTTGTAAACACTTCAGTGAATAATTACATTCAGCAGCTCTACTATACCTATGGCGTTCAGACAACAGTTGATGATTACATCTCAAGCCTTATGCAGAGTAATGGCATCTCCGGTACTGTTCAGGATTACCTTAATGACATCGTGACACAGCAGACCAAGAGAAGCATGATCGTTCAGGCAATCGCCAACAAAGAGGGCATAGAGGTAACCGAGCAGGAGGTGGATGATCAGATCCGCACCTACTACGACAGCTACTATTCACAGATGTACAGCACCTTTGAGGAATTTAAGGCTACACTGGACACAGAAGATTACAGAGAGACAATTCTGACCGACAAGGTTGCAGAATTCCTTGTAGAGAAAGATAACGTGGTAGAACCACAGTAATAGATACGTCTATTCGGAAAGGGAGACAGATGGAGTTAACAGATATCAGAGCATTATTTGAGAAACAGGATGAATTTGTGGGGAAGAAAGTCACAGTAGGTGGCTGGATCCGTAATTCCCGTGATTCCAAGGTTGTAGGCTTTATCGTTTTAAATGACGGTACATATTTCAAGCCTCTTCAGGTTGTATATACAGATACACTTCCTAATTGTGCAGATATCAGCAAGCTTAATGTAGGAGCTGCTATCATTGCGACAGGTACAATCGTTGCAACTCCCAATGCCAAACAGCCTTTTGAGATGCAGGCAGACACAGTGGAGATCGAAGGTCCTTCAACACCGGACTTCCCTCTTCAGCCCAAGAGACACTCTCTTGAGTTCCTTAGAACCATTCCTCATTTGAGGGCAAGGACCAATACCTTTGAGGCGGTATTCAGGGTTCGTTCGGTTGCTGCTTTTGCAATCCACTCCTTCTTCCAGGAGAGAGGCTTTGTATATGTTCATACACCACTTATCACAGGAAGTGACTGTGAAGGTGCCGGTGAGATGTTCCAGGTTACAACCATGGATCTTAACAATGTTCCCAAGACTGAGGAGGGTGAGGTTGATTACTCAAAGGACTTCTTTGGAAAGCCTGTTAACCTTACAGTAAGCGGACAGCTTAACGTTGAGACCTATGCATTTGCGTTCAAGAACGTTTATACATTCGGACCTACATTCCGTGCAGAGAACTCAAACACCACAAGACATGCTGCTGAATTCTGGATGATCGAGCCTGAGATGTGCTTTGCAGATCTTAAGGATGACTGCGACACAGCAGAGGCTATGCTTAAGTATGTTATCAAGTATGTCCTTGAGCACTGCCCTGAGGAGATGGCCTTCTTCAACGACTTTATCGACAAGGGTCTTATCGAGAGACTTAACAACGTGGTGAACAACGAGTTTGGTCGTATCACTTACACTGAGGCAATAGATCTTTTGTCCAAGCACAATGACAAGTTTGACTACAAGGTAAGCTGGGGCTGTGATCTTCAGACTGAGCACGAGAGATACCTCACAGAGGAGATCTTCAAGAAGCCTGTATTTGTAACAGATTATCCAAAGGAGATCAAGGCCTTCTACATGAAGCTTAACGAGGATGGAAAGACTGTTGCAGCTGCTGACTGTCTTGTTCCGGGAATCGGTGAGATCGTGGGCGGAAGCCAGAGAGAGGATGATCTTGAGACTCTTGAGAAGAGAATGGACGAGCTTGGACTTAAGAAGGAGGATTACCAGTTCTATCTTGACCTTCGCAGATACGGAAGCGTTCGTCACGCCGGATTCGGTCTTGGATTTGAGCGCTGCGTAATGTATCTTACAGGTATGGGCAACATCAGAGACGTTGAGTCCTTCCCAAGAACTGTAGGAAACTGCGAGCTTTAATGATAAAGAAGGATTGTCGGAACAAAGTGAAGCAAACCGTTTATCATGTTATAATGACTTTATAAAACCAAAACAAAGCAAGGGGGTATTGGAATGAGAAGAATTTATTCTGTCGTTGCCGTTATACTTTCTCTTGCTTTTTTTGCGCTTACGCCGGTATCGGTCTATGCCACCACCAGTGAGGAGCTTCAGGAAGCTCAGAAGAAAACTGAGGAGCTTCAGGAGAATCAGAAGAAGCTGGAGGAGGAAGAGAAGGCTCTGAAAAAGCAAAAGAGCGCTGCAGAGAGCCAGAAAACAGCCAGCCAGAACAAGCTGAATGAAGCAAATGACAAGATAAATGATACTTCCGAGGCTATGGGTGAGACCCAGGAGTCCATCGATGAAACCCAGGCGGAGATCATAGGACTCATGACAGATATTGAGTTTATCAAGGAGGATATCGCAGGTAAGGCTCAGGAGATAGAGACAACCAACGCGGAGTACGAGGATGCCAAAAACCATGAAGAGACCCTTTATGGGGCAATGGTTCAGAGGGTAAAGTTCATGTACGAGAAGGGGAACTTCTCCTATGTGCAGATACTTCTGACAGCTACCAGTTATGCTGATGCTCTCAATAAGGCCCAGTACGTGGAGCAGCTCTATGATTATGACAGAGAGAAGCTTTCGGAGTACGTGGCTGCTAAAGAGGCTGCCTATGAATTGGGACAGCGTCTTGAGGAGGAAAAGGCTGAGCTTGAGGCTTCTCAGTATGAGCTGGAGGAAGAGGAAGCTTACATGGAAGAGCTTCTTGCCCAGTATAAAGCCACCTATGCTGATTACGAAGTTAAGCTGGCAAAGGCCAAACAGGACGCGGCGGTTTACACTGCGCAGGTAAAGAGCCAGCAGGCAAGTATTGCTTCACTTCAGAAGCAGATTGAAACTAAGCAAAAGGAAGTTGATGCTGCCAAGAAGGCGGCAGAAATGGCGCTGGAAGCTGAGAAGGCAGCAGCTGAGGCGGCGAAGAATTCCGAGGGTAGCTCCGATGATGGGGAGACCTTCTATGTTGATAATTCCGGAAGCTCATCAGAATCCGGTTCCGATTCCGGCTCCGGTTCATCATCAAGCAGTAAGAGCTACGCAGCAGCCGGAAGTGCAACCGGTAATAACATAGCCAAGTATGCCTGTCAGTTTGTTGGAAATCCTTATGTGCCGGGAGGCACAAGTCTAACAAACGGAGCTGACTGCTCAGGATTTGTACAGTCAGTCTACAAGGCATTTGGAATATCAGTACCAAGAACTTCATGGGCACAGGGTTCCTATGGAAGGGAAGTATCTTATGCAGATGCCCAGCCCGGAGATGTTATCTACTACGGCGGACACGTAGGAATATATATTGGCGGCGGACAGATTGTACATGCCAGCACACAAAAGACTGGCATCAAGTACAGTTCAGCGACTTACAGATCTATCATAACTGTGAGAAGATTTTTGTGATAAAGGAGATGTAATGGCAGCAGAAGAAAAGGTCATAGTCATTGACTTTGGCGGGCAGTACAACCAGCTGGTTGCCCGAAGAGTCAGGGAGTGTAATGTTTACTGCGAGATTTATTCTTATCGGACACCAATTGAGCAGATCAAGGAGATGAATCCCAAAGGAATCATCCTTACCGGTGGTCCGAATTCCTGCTATGAAGAAGGTGCACCTTCCTATACCAGGGAGCTTTTTGAGCTGGGAATCCCGGTACTGGGTCTTTGCTACGGCGCACAGCTGATGATGCTTCTGATGGGCGGAAAGGTTGAGAAGGCGCCTGTAAGGGAGTATGGAAAGACCAATACCTTTATTGATGGCTCTTTTGACAGGCTCTTTAAGGGCGTGGAGAAGGAGACCGTTGTGTGGATGAGTCATTTCGACTATATCAGCAAGGTGGCTCCCGGTTTCGAGATCATTGCACACACGGCGGACTGTCCTGTTGCTGCAGCTGCCTGGGAAGAGAAAAAGCTCTATGCAATCCAGTTCCATCCTGAGGTTCTGCACACCGTTCGCGGAAAAGACATAATTTATAACTTTGTCCGCGGAATCTGTGAGACAGCAGGAACCTGGAGAATGGATTCCTTCGTTGAAAATACTGTGAAGGAGATCAGGGAAAAGGTTGGAGACGGAAAGGTTCTTCTGGCCCTCTCCGGCGGCGTAGATTCTTCTGTTCTGGCAGCGCTTCTGGCAAAGGCAATCGGTAAGCAGCTGACCTGTGTGTTTGTTGATCACGGACTTCTCAGGAAGAACGAGGGAGACGAGGTCGAGGGAGTATTTGGTCCCTCCGGCAAATTTGATATCAACTTTATCCGCGTAAATGCTGCGGAGAGATACTATAAAAAGCTGGCAGGCGTAGAAGAGCCTGAGAGAAAGCGCAAGATCATCGGCGAAGAGTTCATCCGCGTCTTTGAGGAGGAAGCCAAGAAGATCGGAACCGTAGATTTCCTTGCTCAGGGAACTATCTATCCTGACGTGGTTGAGTCAGGACTCGGCGGAGAGTCAGTGGTCATCAAGTCCCACCACAATGTGGGAGGACTTCCTGATTATGTAGATTTCAAGGAGATCATCGAGCCCCTCAGAACTCTTTTCAAGGACGAAGTCAGAAAGGCAGGACTGGAGCTGGGACTTCCTGAATACCTTGTTTTCCGTCAGCCCTTCCCCGGACCGGGACTTGGCATCCGTATCATCGGAGAAGTTACAGCCGAGAAGGTCAGGATTGTTCAGGATGCAGACTACATCTACAGAACAGAGCTTGCCCAAGCAGGACTTAAGAAGCTCCCGGACCAGTATTTTGCAGCCCTGTCCAACATGCGTTCCGTTGGCGTTATGGGAGATGAGAGAACCTACGACTACGCAGTAGTCCTTAGAGCTGTAGAGACAGTAGATTTCATGACTGCCGAAGCTTCCGAGATTCCTTTCGAAGTGCTCCAGCGCGTCATGAGCCGCATCATCAACGAGGTCAAAGGCGTCAACCGCGTAATGTATGACCTTACAAGTAAGCCCCCGGGAACTGTGGAACTTGAGTGATAACGAGCCAGGCACTCGCAAGTATCAATAAGCACAGGTACGAAGTACCTGCCCAAATAATAAAGGCAGCAACTCATGCTTGCATGAAGGTTGCTGTCTTTTTATTTGGGTAAGCACTGCAAAGCAGTGTGCTTATTGATACGGAGAGTATTTGGCGACAACAGACGCTTATAGAAATCGCTGCTTTTTAGCGATTTCTATAAGAGGAATGATATAATAAGCCCAAGAACCTGCGAAAATAGCAGGCCCTTGGGCTTTAAGCATACAAAAGACTTGCATTTTTCTATTGTCATTATATTGTCAGTAGAAGAGCCCACATATTTTTTTCTTATTTTCTTGATTCTTGGTATTATTTGCGTTATATTTCTGAATGGTTTCAATTTATCTATAATGGTCTTTACGTGGTGATAATTGTCTTACCACAAATTATCCAATTTTCGGATTACGTAGATTTTCCCTTGCGGCAGGTGAAGTAGGGGATTGCGATAACACTAGTATGACGGCGTTGCTGTGCAAAAAGTGTCTAACCGTGGCCAGATTGCAAGGGGTAACACTTGGATAGAAACAGAATGCCCTGAGGAGTGTGCGTATAGTCGATGCTTAACACTAGAAATAAGAGCACTTAATGCAGGGAGTGTCAGTTATGGATGGGGCAACACTTGTGTAATGATGGGATAGTTATATGAGTGTTTATAGAGGTAAATAAACAAGTGAAATCTCCAATTTAGGCACTTGCCAGAGCAGTTCTTGGCTGATCAAGTGTCTGATATGTTTGAAGGGACTGATGAATGACACGTAAAATGCCAAAGGTAAATCGAAGGAGTGTAGGAGTTGAAAAAATAGAAACAGAATACGGATTAAAGGAGGAAAAAGCAATAGAAGATTATTCAACACAATTAAGAGAGCAGATTAAAAAGCTCGAACAGATGATCAGTGAAACACAGAGGGCAACAAACACAATTAAAATAACAGATGACAGGCCGGTAAGAATTTCAAAAAGAAAGAATGGCTATCAGTATTACCTGGAAAAGAAGGATGGAAAGCTGGAGTATATAAGGGAAAGTGACATAGATAAGGTAAAGCAAATTGTACAGAGGGACTATAATAAAGTATTGCTTGATAAGTTGCTGATTCTGAAATATAGGATTGAGAGGTTTTTAAAAATCTATGATATTAGTTCAATTGAAAACGTATATAACAATTTAAGCGATGCAAGAAAAGCATTGGTCAAACCTTTGATCCCAACCGATGAACAATTTATCAGTGAGTGGAAGTCAAGGAACAGGGGTGGGATGAATCCTTTTCCCGAAGAAGGAATTTACCAAACGATACGTGGAGAAAAAGTCCGATCAAAATCGGAAAAAATACTTGCAGATCTGTTTGCTAGATATGAAATACCTTATAGTTACGAGCCACAAGTAGTATTGCACGATGGGAGAACCATTTATCCGGATTTTGTCTTACTTAATGTCAGAACAAGAAAAACTTTCTATTGGGAGCATTTTGGCTTGATAACTGATGGAGAATACGCCAAAAATGCTTTGTCGAAGCTAAATCTATATGATCAGGCAGGAATGGATATAGGAAAAGATATACTTATATCTATGGAATCCCCGAAAATCCCATTAAATATAAAGCATGTAGAGAAGATAATAAGAGAATATCTGATATAATCCAATTATGGCGAATTCGCCATAATTACACTTTGTAAAGTTATACCCCTTGCCATTCGTGACAATAAAATGATAATACAAACTTCAAAAGTATAGTAGATACATTCAAACCATTCGGAAATGAACTGTTACCAATTTTGCAGAAAATCGTCCTGACATCCAGGGAGATACAGGAACACCTTCCTACAGCAACAGATTGCTTTTGCAGAGGAAGAATACAAAATGCAGCTTGCCCAAAAAGAATAGTGGCTTAAGGGAGTAATTGAGGGCGGATCACTG